>JBOGZE010000261.1:0-9698 GCA_050697055.1 Solirubrobacterales bacterium | reverse complement strand
TGATCTTCGAGAAGATGTTCGAGAACCGGCTGTTCTTCGTCGACAAGCTGGTGGCGATGGGCGCTCGGATCACGCTGTGCGACCCCCACAGGGCGATCGTCAGCGGTCCGAGCCGTCTTCATGGGGCGCCCCTGGAGAGCCCCGACATCCGCGCCGGGATGGCGATGCTCATCGCGGCGCTGGCGGCCGACGGCACCTCCGAGATCGGCAACGTCATCCAGATCGATCGCGGCTACGAGCGCATCGACCTCCGCTTGCGCGAGCTCGGCGCCCGCATCGACCGGGTCGCCTCCGAGCGGGTTCCCGCCTAGCCGGCCGACGCGCGGCCAAGCTTGCAGCGCCGGGTGGGGGGTGACGGCATGATTATGCGAGCCGCCCCCGCAGGCGCAACCGAGGAGGCGGCGTAATCATGCAGATCCATCCAATCCCACCGGGAACCCGGGACATCCTCCCGGACGAGATGCGCGAGCTCCGCGCGTTGCAGCGAACCCTGAACGACGTCTTCGAGAGCTACGGCTACGGACAGGTGGCGACGCCCACCCTCGAGTACGACGAGGTGCTGCAGCGCGGCGAGGGGCGCGGCGGGGTCGGCGCCTACCGCTTCTTCGACGAGCGCGGCGAGCTGCTGGCCCTGCGCTCGGACATGACGATCCCGATCGCGCGGCTGGTCGCTAGCCGCTTCGCCGACGCCGAGCCTCCGCTGCGTTTCTCCTACATCGGCAACGCCTATCGGGTCGTTCGCCCGCAGCGCGCCCAGGTGCGCCAGTTCATGCACGCGGGGGTGGAGCTGCTGGGCTCCGACGCGCCCGGAGGCACCGCCGAGGTGGTCGAGGTCCTCAGCGCCGCGCTCGACGCGGTCGGGCTCAATCGGGCCGTGGTCGGCCTCGGCGACGCCGACCTCTTTCGCCAGCTGCTCAGCGAGCTCGGGGTCGAGGGCGAGGCCCGCGGGCGGATCCTCGACCGCCTTGCCGAGCACAACCTGGTGGGCCTGGAGATGGAGGTCGACACGGTCGAGGGGCTCGATGCCGATGGCCGCGAGACGCTTCTGCGACTGCCCGGGATGCGAGGCGGGGCGGAGGTGCTGGAGCAGGCGCACGAGCTCGGCGGGGCCGCGGTCGAGCGTGCCACCCAGCGCCTGCAGGCCACCTACGACGCGCTCGGCGAGCGGGGCGTCGCGGGACGCGTGCAGCTCGACCTCGGTCTGCTGCGGGACCTCGGGTACTACACCGGGGCCATCCTCGAGATCTACGACCCGGCGCTCGGCCACATCCTCGGCGGGGGCGGCCGCTACGACGACCTGCTGCGGCGCTTCGGACGCGAGATGCCCGCAGCCGGCTTCGGCCTCTACCTGGAGCGGGTGCATCTCGCCCAGGCCGAGGAAGAGCGGATCGCCAGAGAGGACGGGGAGCGATGAGACCGCCGACGGTCGAGGGGCCGATCCAGGCCCGCCTCGGCGGTCCCCTGAAGCTGGCGATCCCGCGCGGCGCCCTCTGGGAGGGCACGTTGGAGGCGCTCGACCGGATCGACGTCGACACCGCGGAGATGCGGGGGGAGTCGCGCTCGCTGCTCTTCTCGGCCAAGGGTCTCACCTTGGTGACGATGCGGCCCTCGGACGTTCCCACCTATGTGGAGGCGGGCGCCGCCGACCTTGGGATCACCGGCAAGGACGTGCTGCTCGAGCAACGAGACCGGGTGGTCTACGAGATCCTCGATCTCCGCTACGGGACCTGCCGCATGGTGCTCGCGGGACGGACAGGGGATCAGAGCCTTGGCGAGTCCGAGCGCAGGCTCGGCGCCATGCGTATCGCCACCAAGTACCCGCGGATCGCCGAGCGCTTCTTCGAGGAGACCGGTCGCCAGGCCGAGGTGATCGAGGTGAAGGGCTCGGTCGAGCTCGCGCCCCTGGTCGGCCTCGCCGACGGGATCGTCGACCTTGTCGCCACCGGCCGCACCCTGGAGGAGAACGGGCTCGAGGTCCGCGAGGAGATCGCGCAGTCCACGGCCCGTCTGGTCGCCAACCGCGTCTCACACAAGCTCCGCGCCGGCGAGGTCGACGACCTGGTCGAGCGCCTCCGACCGGAGAAGAGCTGATGCGGGTCTCCCGATTCGAATGGAATGGAAGCGACCCGCGCGCGCTCGCCGCCGAGATCCGGGGCTCGCGGGCGCCCGCGGCGGAGATCAGCAGCGTCGTCGCAAAGATCATTGAGGAGGTGCGAAGGGGTGGCGATGCCGCCCTCGCCTCGATCGAGGGGAGCCACAGCGAGTGGTCGCGGACACCGTTCACGGAGCCAAAACAGAGGGTGCGCTCGGCCGCATCCCGCGTCGATCCGGAGGTGATCGACGCGCTGGAGACGGCCGCAGCCAACATTCGGGCGGTCGCCGAGACGCAACTCGCGGGCGAGGGTGAGGTCGAGCTGGAGCAGGGACAGACCGTGGAGCTCCGCGATGTCCCGGTCGCGTCAGCCGGCATCTATGCGCCCGGCGGCGCTGCCGCCTACCCCTCAACCGTGCTGATGGGCTGCCTTCCCGCCAAGGTCGCGGGCGTCCCCCGAGTCGCGCTGGCAACGCCCCTGGGGAGCGACGAGGGCGTTCCAGATGTCGTGCTTGCGGCGGCGGCGATCGGCGGTGCCGACGAGGTCCACGCGATGAGCGGGGCTCAGGCCATCGCCGCCCTCGCGGTGGGAACGGAGCGGATCGCGCCGGTCGACGTGATCGCGGGGCCCGGCAATCGATTCGTGCAGGAGGCCAAGCGCCAGCTCTACGGGGAAGTCGGCATCGACGGGATCGCCGGGCCGTCAGAGCTGATGGCGATTGTCGGCGAAACCGCGAACCCCCAGTGGGTGGCGCTCGACATCTGCGCGCAGGCGGAGCACAGCAGCGAGGGCCTTCTCGTCGTTGTCGCCGTCGAGAGCGCCACACTCGACCGGATCGAGGACGGTGCCCTCACCCTGACGGCGGAACGCGGAATCGTCACCGATCCAACCGCGACGCTGATCGAAGTGCCCGACACCGCCGCCGGGATCACGCTCGCGCAGGCACTTGCGCCAGAACACCTTGAAATCCTCACCGAGGATGCCGAGCTCCTCGCCGGAGCCGTGACCACCGCGGGCTGTGTCTTCACCGGAGAGCGAGGCGCAACGGCCTTCGGTGACTATGCCGCGGGCTCCAACCACATTCTCCCCACCGGGGGCGCAGGACGGTTCCAGGGCCCGCTTGGCCCGGGTGTCTTCAGGCGCCGCCTCGCTACGGTGAAGATGACGCAGCAGGCCGCCCGGGAGCTGGCGCCGACAGTCGCTACCCTGGCCCGCGCCGAGGGCTTCCCGGTGCACGCGGAGTCGGCCGAGGTGCGAGGGCGCTCCGAAGGCGAGGCCGAGGAGCGACCCGTTTAATGGTGGAGGGGGGCAAGGGATCCGAATGAGCCGCACGGGTGAGATCGAGCGCACGACCAGGGAGACGGAAATCCGGCTCCGTCTCGACCTGGACGGGGGGGAGGCGAAGATCTCCACCGGGGTCGGCTTTCTCGACCACATGCTGGAGCTGCTCGCGCGCCACGGCCGCCTCGGCGTCGAGCTGGAGGCGAAGGGCGATCTCGATACCGGTGCCCACCACACGACCGAGGACGTCGGCATCTGCCTCGGACAGGCAATCGACCAGGCACTCGGTGACCGGGCGGGAATTCGCCGCTACGGCTTCGCAACCGTGCCGATGGACGAGGCCCTGGCCGAATCCGCGATCGACATCTCCGGACGCCCCCTGACCGCGTGGGAGGCGAACCTGCCCGAGGTCAGCATCGCCGGCTTCGACGCCGAGCTCGCCGAGGAGTTCTTCCGGGCGGTCGCCAGCAACGCGAAGCTGACCCTGCACCTGCGGGTGCGCTACGGCTCCAACGCCCATCACATGATCGAGGCCGCCTTCAAGGCGTTCGCGCGCGCATTGCGCGAGGCGGTCTCGGTGGACCCCGGTGAGAGCGGCGTGCCATCGACCAAGGGAACCCTGTCGGAATGACCGGGATCGCGATCCTCGACTACGGGATGGGCAACCTGCGCTCGGTCGAGAAGGCACTCGAGCGCGTCGGCGCCGGGGCGGAGATCACCGCCGAGCGCGAGCGGGCGGAGGCGGCCGACGGCATCGTCCTGCCCGGCGTCGGCGCCTTCCCCAAGGCAATGGAGCGTGTGCGCCAAGGCGGGCTCGACGACCTGGTCGCCGGACGGGTGGAGGCCGGGGTGCCGGTTCTCGGGATCTGCCTCGGAATGCAGCTCCTCTTCGAGGCCTCCAGCGAGAACGAGGGCTCGAGCGGGCTCGGCCTCCTCGGCGGCCCGGTGGGGCCGCTGGAGGCGAACGGCTACAAGGTCCCCCATATCGGCTGGTCGCCGGTTTGCTGGTCGCACTCCTCGAGGCTTACGGAGGGGCTCGGCGAGGAGCCGCCCTTCTACTTCGTCCACTCCTTCGCTCCCCGGCCGGCGCGCGAGGACGACGTCCTCGGCACCGCCGCCTACGGTGAGCGCTTCGCCTGTGCGGTCGAGCGCCCGCCGCTCTACGGGGTCCAGTTCCACCCGGAGAAGTCGAGCACCGCGGGGCTCAGCCTGCTCGCCAACTTCGTCCGCATCTGCCAGGCGTCTGACTGACCGCGGCCGGTTCGGGTAACCGACCAACTTGATCCTCTATCCGGCGATCGACATACGTCACGGACGAACCGTCCGCCTCGCCCAGGGCGACTACGAGCGCGAGACCGCCTACGACGACGATCCGGTGGTGGCGGCCCGCCGCTGGGCCAAGGAGGGTGCCCGCTGGCTCCACGTGGTCGACCTCGACGGCGCAAGGGAGGGCGAGCCCCGAAACCTCGAGCACGTCCGGCGGATCGTCGCGGCGGTCGACATCCCGATCCAGCTCGGCGGGGGGCTCCGGGACTCGGGCAAGGTGGAGGACGCGATCTCGACCGGGGTCGAGCGAGTGGTGCTGGGAACCGCCGCGGTCCGCGACCCCGATCTGGCCGAGGCAATCGCCGCCACCCACGGGGACCGAGTCGTCGCCTCGATCGACGCGCGCGGCGACAAGGTCGCGGCCGAGGGCTGGACCGAAAGCTCGGAGTTGACGCCGGAGGAGGCGGTTGCGGCGCTGAGCGAGCGGGGGATCGGCCGCTTCGTCTACACGCCTGTGGACGTCGATGGCCTGATGGAGGGGCCGGACCTCGACTCGCTTCAAGCGCTGGCGGAATCGACCGAAGCCGAGCTGATCTATTCGGGAGGCGTCGGCTCCAGCGATGACCTCCGCATCCTCGCCGCGCTCGACCTGGAGAACCTGGACGGGGTGATCGTCGGCCGGGCGCTCTACGAGCGGCGGCTCACGGTGGCGGAGGGTCAGGCGGCGCTCGGGGGTGACCCCGATTAGATTTCTCGCCATGGGGCGGCTCTTCGGGCCATTCTTCGTCTTCGCGGGGATCATGCATTTCCTCAAGACCCGGGCGTACGAGCGGATCGTCCCGCCGTATCTGTCGCGACCCCGCGAGATCGTCTACGTCAGCGGCGTCGCCGAGATCGCCGGTGGGCTGGCGACGATGCACCCGCGCACCCGCAGGGCGGGCAGCGCTTGGAGCATCGCTACTCTGCTGGCCGTCTTCCCGGCCAACGTCCACATGGCGATAGAAGCGGAGCGGTTCGAGAAGGGGGTCCCGGGTGGCCGGAACGCCCTCTACGCGCGCCTGCCCGTACAGCTGCTCTTCATCGCCTGGGCTTACGCAGCAGGCAATTGGAATGAGAACGGCTGAGCTCGCGGCGGGCGGTCGCTACGCTCGCCGGATGGTGCTCAAGCGGATCATTCCCTGCCTGGACGTGGACGCAGGGCGGGTGGTCAAGGGGACCAACTTCGTCGGCCTGCGCGACGCGGGCGACCCGGTCGAGCTGGCAGAACGCTACGACGCCGAGGGCGCCGACGAGCTCGTCTTCCTCGACATCACCGCCTCGCACGAGAGCCGCGAGACGATCGTCGGGCTGGCCCGGCGCACTGCCGACAACGTCTTCATCCCCTTCACGATCGGCGGCGGCATCCGTTCGGTCGAGGACGCCCAGGCGGTGCTCGACGCCGGCGCCGACAAGGTCTCGGTCAACTCCTCGGCGCTGGAGCGACCCGAGCTGATCGAGGAGCTTGCGGACGTCTTCGGCTCTCAGTGCGTGGTGATCGCCATAGACGCGAAGCGTGCTGACGCTGGCTGGGATGTCTACACCCACGGCGGACGCAATCGGGTCGAGGGTCGCGAGGCGGTCGCCTGGGCATGCGAGGCGGTAGGGCGGGGAGCGGGGGAGGTGCTGCTGACCAGCATGGACCGCGACGGCACCAACGACGGCTACGACCTCGAGCTGACCAGGGCGGTCGCGGACGCGGTCGACGTTCCGGTGATCGCCTCGGGCGGCGCCGGCGAGCTCGATCACCTGGTCGAGGCGGTGGCCGAGGGACACGCAGACGCGGTGCTCTGCGCCTCGATCTTCCACTACGGTGCGCACACCGTCGCCGAAGCGAAGCAGCGGATGAACGCTGCCGGGATTCCCGTGCGGCTCGGCTGACCAACTAGTTCTTGTTCTGGGCGCCCTTCTTCTTGTCGTTCCGCTTCGCCTTCGCCTTCGCTGCCTTCGCCTTCGCCTTCGCCTGGATTTCCGCCTCGCTGATCGGCAGCAGCGCGTAGAGCGTCTTGTAGCCGGTCAGGTAGAGCCGCTTGCCGTCGGAGATCACCGGGTTGTAGGCACCGTCGCGGAAGTTGAAGACCTCTTTCCCGGTACCGGCGCTGTATCCGGTGGTCTCGGTGGAATTCAGGTCGGCGACGTAGACCGTGTCGCCGATCAGGCTGGCCGCCCCCGAGATCGACCCGCCCGGATTCGCCGACCAGCGCTCGTCGCCGGTCTTCGCGTCGAGGGCGTAGAAGGTCCCGTCGTAGGAGCCGAAGTAGACGCTCGGATCCGTACTGGGCGTGTCCGCGACCACCGCGCCGGCGTAGACGTAGCCGCCGGTGGACTGGCTCCAGGCCAGATCGCCGGTTTCCTCGTCGAAGCTGTACATGCGGCTGTCGATACTGCCGACGTAGACCCGGCCGAAGCCGATCGCCGCGGTCGCGTAGATCCGCCCGGTGCGGCCGAAGCTCGAGCCCTGGGCGCTGGTCGACCACTTAGTCGAGCCGTCGTCGATCCGGATCGCGTTCATGTCGCCGCCGTAGGTACCGACGAAGACGACGCCGTCGTGGTAGGCGGGCGCCGCCTTGATCTCGCCGCCGAGGTTGGTCTCCCAGAGGCTCTTGCCCGTCTCCCTGTCGAAGGCGAAGAGGGTGCCGCACTCACAGCCAACAACCACCTTGTTGCCGACGACCAGCGGCGATGACTCGGTGCGCCCTGGCAGCGCCCGCCGCCAGATCTGCTTACCGTCGCGGGCGTCGAGAGCCAGGACCTGTCCCGGCTCCAGGTTGGAGAGGTAGATGATGCCGTGGCCCTTGCCCTGGCTGTAGGCGGGCGCCGAGGCGTTGAGTCCGGCGACCTCGCGCTTCCAGCGCGCCTTCCCGCTGCGGGTCTTCACTGAGAAGGCGAGGCCGTTGTTGTTGATCCCGTACAGCGATCCCCCGACCAGGATCGGCGAGTACTCGAGCAGGCGCCGGCCCTTGAACCTCCACTTGACCAGGTAGGGGGGCTTCACCTCGGGCGCGTTCAGGTAACGGGCGCGCTCCGGATTGAGCCCGTAGTGCGGCCAGTCGGCTACCCCGATGGTCGGCTTCATCTCCGCCTCGGTCTCGATCGTGCACGGGTCCGGGCAGTCCTTGTCGCCGGGCCGCTTGATGAAGGCTAAATAGATCGCGACGCCGGCCACCAGGACGAGCACTGTGGTCCCGCCCGCCAGCACCCAGAGGCGATGGTTCTTCCACAGATCGACGATGTTCTTGGGCAGGGCTTGCATGCGTGTGGGCTGATTCTGATTCCAGACGGCGCCTATCCAGCCCTCGGGGGGGCGCCGGACGAAGCCGCATGGTAGGGATAGCCGCTCAATGCCCACTCAACGCCGGGTCGAACCCGAGCGGCTTCCCGAGACACTGAACACGATTCCGGGCCTGGAGGTGCTGCGCGAGGCGGCGGCGCGGTTTCCCGTCTATCTGGTCGGGGGCGTAGTGCGTGACCTCCTCCTCGGACGGCCGCGGACGGACATCGACGTCGCGGTGGAGGCGGATGTGCGGTCGATCGCCGATGCCCTTGGAGGCCAGGTGGTCGAGCACGAGCGCTTCGCCACCGCCTCGGTCACCGTCGACGGCCTCCACGTCGACCTGGCGCGTACCCGTGGCGAAACCTACGAGCAGCCCGGGGCGCTGCCCACCGTGACCCCGGCGACGATCGCTGACGATCTCGCTCGCCGCGACTTCACGATCAATGCGATGGCGGTGCCTCTGACTGGAGAGCCCGCCCTGATCGACCCGCACAGGGGCGTCGACGACCTCCGGTCGGGCGTCCTCCGGGTCCTGCACGAGCGGTCCTTCGTCGACGACCCGACCCGCGCTCTGCGGGCGGCGCGCTACGCGGCCCGGTTCGACCTCGAGCTGGAGCCCGGGACCGCGGGGCTGCTGCGGAGCGCCGATCTCGGGACGGTCTCGACCGACCGGGTCAAGGCCGAGCTGGGGCGAATCGCGGCGGAGGATGGCGCCCCTCGCGCCCTCGGGCTGATCGGCGAATGGGGCCTGCTGGGGCTGCCCTCCGACGCGGTTGAGCTTGCAGCGCAGCTGCGGGAGCTATCCGCCTGGCCGCCCTGGTCAGGCTTCATGGACCCCACCGCCGCGATCCTGGCGGCGAGCGGCTATGGCCATGCCGCCGGGCCGGTGAGGCGGGCAGCGGAGGAGCTGGCAAAGGCGACCCCCGAGCGCCCCTCACAGGGGGTGCGGGTGGTGAAGGGGGCGAGCCCGGTGGAGCTGCTGCTCGCGCGGGCGATGGGCGCCGAGTGGCTCGACCGCTACGTGGATGAGTGGAGCAAGGTCTCGCTCGAGATCGACGGCGCCGACCTGCTCAAGGAGGGGATTCCGGAAGGCCCGGCGGTCGGCCGCGGCCTCGAGGCGGCGCTCTCGGCGAAGCTCGACGGCGAGATCTCCGGCCGCGACGAGGAACTCCGGATCGCCCTCGCCGCCGCCCGGGGCGAGATCCCGGAGGACTAGCTCTAGCCTGAGATGCGATGCAGTGGCACGAGCGAGACGGGGTTCGCTGGCTCGAGGCTGACCTGCCCGGGGCGCGGGCGGCGTTCTCGACCAGGCTCGGTGGGGTGAGCGAGGATCCGTACGCGAGCCTGAACGTGGCCTTGAAGACCGGCGACGAGCCGGATCACGTGCGGGAGAACCGGCACCGACTGGCGGCGGCGCTGGGGCGCAGTCCGGCGGATGTGGTCATGGGGCGCCAGGTCCACGGCACCGAGCTTCGCTGGCACGATCGCCGCCAGGAGCCACAGGTCTACGCCGACGCGGTGAAGAGCCCGGACGTGGTCGACGCCCACGCCACGGCGGAGGCGGGGCTGGTGCCGCTGGTGATGGTCGCCGACTGCCTGCCGATCGCCCTGACCGGGCGGGGCGGCGTGGCGATCGTGCACGGAGGCTGGCGGGGCCTGGCCGGCGGGATCGTCGCCACCGCGGCCGAGCGGGTGGAGGCGGAGGCGGCCGCGATCGGCCCCGGGATCGGCCCCTGCTGCTACGAGGT
>JBOGZE010000260.1:0-1670 GCA_050697055.1 Solirubrobacterales bacterium | reverse complement strand
CGCAAGTCGATCGAGGAGGTTCAGGAGACCCTGCGGGCGCGCGGCCTCGGCCTGCGGGCCGACTAGCGGTTAGGGTCTCGGCGGGGTTTCAGCATGCGCCACGCACGCAAGAGAGGGAAGCTGAGCCGGGACGCCTCGCACCGGAAGGCGCTCGTGAGCACGATGAGCAAGCAGCTGATCGAGCACGAGCGCATCCGGACGACCCAGCCGAAGGCGAAGGCGCTGAAGCCCGAGTTCGAGAAGCTGATCACCCTCGCCAAGCGGGGCGACCTGCACGCGCGCCGGCAGGCTCTCTCGGCGCTTCGCAACGACAAGTTCGCCGTCCACAAGCTGTTCGAGGAGATCGCCCCTCGCTACCAGGGCCGGAACGGCGGCTACACCCGGATTACCAAGCTCGGGCCGCGCCGGAGCGACTCGGCCGAGATGGTCTTCCTCGAGTTGGTGTAACTAGGCGCGACGGTTTGGCGAGACGGCGATCGCGAAGCCGATCGTCGTGATCACGATCACCCCGAGCACCACCCACTGGGCCCAGTTCTCGATCGTGGCAACGGCGACCACGCTCAGTAGCACGCCGACGACCAGGGCGATGACGCTGTAGATCGCGGCGCCCTTCTCGGAGCCGCGGCGGATCCCCTCGCCCCCCGCGAGCAGGTCGGTGCGCTCGTACTGGGCGCGCTGGGTGATGTCGGTGTTGGCCATGCCTCTCCTTCTTTCGACGCTTCCAAGGGAACACCTTACGCACTCTGCCGCAAGCTTCGCAGTGAGTGCCCTCACAGATAGCCGGCTAGGCGCGCCATGGGCGGCTAGTGTCGGGCTGGTGCCGACGCTGCGCCTCGATATCGCCTACAACGGCGCGGGCTTCGCCGGTTGGGCGGTCCAGCCGGGCATGCGCACGGTCCAGGAGGAGCTCGAGGGAGCGCTGGAGCGGGTGCTGGATGAGCGGCCCCGGCTCACGGTCGCGGGCCGCACCGACGCCGGGGTGCACGCCTGGGGCCAGGTGGCAAGCTTCGAGACGGCCGGGGCGGCCACCCCGATGGAGCTGGGGCGGGCGCTGAACGCGCTAACCGCCGAGGACGTGGCGATCCTCGGCGTCTCGGAGGCCGATGGCTTCGACGCCCGTCGCGACGCCCGCTCGCGGACCTACTGCTACCGGGTGCTCGCCGGGCGGGTGCCGAGCCCCTTCGAGCGCGGCCTATCGCTGTTCTGGCCGCATCCGGTCGAGTTTGAATCCCTGCGGCGCTGCGCGGCGGCCGTCGCCGGGACCCACGACTTCACCGCCTTCACCCCGACCCAGACCGAGCACGTGCGCTTCGAGCGGGACGTCATCAGCTGCGAGTGGCGTCATGGCGCCCCGGCGATCGGCGAGGGGAGGCTGCTCGAGCTCTGGATCGAGGCCGACGCGTTCATGCGCAACATGGTCCGGGTCCTCGTCGGGACGATGCTCGAGGTCGCGGGGGGCAGGCGGAGCGTCGAGGACTTCATCTCGTTGCTCGATGGTGCTCCGCGCGAGCGGGCCGGTGACACCGCACATGCGCACGGGCTCTATCTCGCCTCCGTCCGCTACGACGGCACTTAGGGAACCCTAAGAGGCCTGCTATTGTCCGCGCCCGTGTCATTTGGGGAAACAGTCGTGCTTGGGGCCCTGGCCGGATTCACGATCTACCTGGGGT
>JBOGZE010000259.1:0-2216 GCA_050697055.1 Solirubrobacterales bacterium | reverse complement strand
CGGTCGAGCGAGGCGTCTCGCTCGGTGAGCGTCGACCGAACGCTCGCCGAGCTGTATCCGAAGAGCGTGCGCTTCAGATTCGCCATGATGGAGTCCCCTCCGAAGTGGCCTGTGTGTAGCTGGAAGTATGTGCGCGGCCTCGAGGCGGTTCAAACATCTCGCACGGAGATGATCCCTTCGGCAGCTTGCCCAGGAGCCTCCTCGGTGCGGGGTTCCGATGCTGGCTCGCGAGTGTCCTCGCCGGCGAGTGCGGCAAGCTCGGCGAACCCCGCCAGCCGGTCACTCAGCTCCGCGATGGCCTCGGCGAGGGGGGCGACGGCCTCGTCGACCCGGTCCCCGATCCCAGCAGCCCGTTCCCGTGCGTCCTCGATCGTGGACCGGACCACGCCAACGAGGGGAGCCACGCGATCGCGCCACGCCGCCAGCCGCTCCATCTCCGCCAGGGTCTCGCGGCGGGCCCGCTCCGCCTCCCGGAGCTCCTCCGCCGCGTGGGTCCCGGCACCGTTCATCTTCGCCATGGTCCATCCCGTGGCCTCCAGGACGGCCGAGGTTCCCTCCGCCGTAACCGAGGGATCCGGCGCGGGACGCGCCGCGGCTTCCTCCACGGCCGCGCGCGCGGCCTCGAGATCGGCTACGGCGGTCCTGAGCCCGGCCTCGAGCTCAGGACGCAGCGACCGGACCTCGGTCTCGAGCACCTCGATCCTGGCCTCGGCGCTCTCAACCTGCTGACCCTGGATCAGGAGGTGCCAGCGTGCCGTACTCAGCTCCTGCCGGATGAACGGGATCTCGCCGCTGCGCTCCCCCTCGGCCCCCGGCGAAAGGAGCTGCTCGGCCTGTTCGGCGAGCTGCGTCTTCAACGTCTCGGCCTCGGACCGCAACGCGAGCACCTGCGCATCGGCCGCCTTGGCTCGATCCCAGGCCTCCACGAGCGACCTGTCGCGATCCGCCAGGACCAGACGTACGCTCCTGGACGTGTAGCCGAACGGGCCTCGCCTGAGTTGCCATGCTTCCATGGGAATCCCCCCTTGGCGCTCGGGAGCCGCGCCGCGATTCTCGCGCCCAGGGTGGAGTCGTTCAATCACCCGCGCGGACCTCCCGTGGGTGGTCCACGGCGGATGCTCGCTTCATCCCGATCGAAGACAGGCCGAGCGGCGTTCAGCGATCGGGAGGTCTCACTATGGATCGTCGCGTGTGGCGAAGGAAGCCGGCGGCGGCCGTCAGGCGGCCCGCGTCGGACACGCGAAGTCGGGAGGCGAGTCCACCCCGATGTCCTTGGGGAGCGGGACGAAGGCGTGCTTCGTGAACCCGAGCACGCTGTAGGTCACGTCGAAGTGCGTGTACGTCTCGAGGTCGCCTGCCTCGAAATCAGCGCAGTTCCCGAAGCGCGTCCGAACCGCGATCCATCGGCGATCGCCGCCGGCCAACGTGAACGGGAGGAACTTGTCGAGCGAGGGGTCGCCCTCGCCGAGGCTGCCGGCGTATCGTTTCGCGGCCGTCTCGAGCCGGACCGTGACCAGCAGGTCGTTCTGGCCGGTGACATGGATCCCCTGGACCTCCACCGGGAGCTGGCCGTCGTTCACGACCAGGAAGCCGAAGGAGAACGTCCCGCCGTTGGCATATCCCACCCGGACCACGTTCGCGCCGGAGCTCGTCACCGGTCCGGAGGCGAAGTTCGCCGCCGTAAGGGGCTGGTACCGAACGGCGAAGAGCACGATGCCCGACACGGCAGCAAGCACGGCGAGATATGCGAGCAGCGCCCAGGCGCGCGCCTTCCACCGCACGACGGGGTCGTACGCCATGACCGTTCCGGTTGACTTACGGCCGACGCCCATCGTCATCCGCTCCTTGCCAACATCATTCGGCGAGGAACGCCGAGAACCTTAGCGCTCGATCCGAATCTCCCCCTCCGCGTCTACGGCGGAGTTCGGCCGAGCCGCTACACCAGCTCGTGGTCGCGCCGATACAACCGGGGATGGTCTCCAAGCTGCAGAGCCGAGGAGCAGCCGTGGCGAGCGTTCCCCGCGAGGACTGGAGGGGCGTGGCCAGGCGGTTCGCGCTCCTCGCGCTGCTGGTCGTCGGGATCACCGCCCATGCCGAGGAGTTCTTGATCTCACTTCGCCAGTTCGAATCCGGGCCTCCGGTCAAGCCAACGACGTACGTTTCCAGATTCACGGAGATCGCGGCGGCCGAGGGCAGGCCCTACCGAGACTTCCCCG
>JBOGZE010000258.1:0-1990 GCA_050697055.1 Solirubrobacterales bacterium | reverse complement strand
GATCTTCGCCGACGCCGAGAGCGTGATCGCCGATCCCCCGGTGCGAAACCGCGGGACGATCGGCGGCTCGCTCGCCCAGGCGGACGCGGCGGAGGACCTTTCGGCGGTCTGCTCCGCATTGAAGGCGAACGTCGTCATCGTGGGCTCGGGCGGCGAGCGAGTCGTCTCGATGGAGGATTTCCACGTCGGCCCCTACGTGACCGCGATCGAGGTCGCCCAGATCCTGACCGAGATCCGCCTGCCTCTGAGGTCGGGTGGCGGGAGCGCCCACGAGAAGGTGGAGAGGCGGGCGGGCGACTGGGCGATCGTCGCGGTGTCCGCGGCCCTGTGGATGGACGGAGGCGCAATCGCCGACGCAGGCCTGGCTCTGAGCGCCGCGGGACCGACCACGATCCACGCGACGCGCTCGGAGGAGCTGCTGCGAGGCAGGGATCCCTCCGAGGGGCTGTTCGCCGAGGCGGGTGCCCTGGCGTCTGAGGACTGCTCCCCGACCGCGGACGGGCGCGGGCCCATCGACTACAAGCGCCACCTCGCCGGGGAGCTCACCAAGCGGGCGCTGAGGCGCGCCGCGGAACGCGCACTGAACCAGGGGGGCTGAATGGAAGTCACGGTCAAGGTCAATGGCGAGGAGTTCACGCGGGACATCGAGCCCGCCCTGCTGCTCGTTCACTTCCTGCGGGACACGCTCGGCCTGACGGGGACGCACTGGGGCTGCGATACCTCGAACTGCGGCGCCTGCGTCGTGCATCTCGACGGCCGCCCGGTGAAGTCGTGCACGACCCTCGCGGTCACCTGCGACGGGCACGAGGTCCGCACGATCGAGTCGATGGAGGTTGACGGCGAGCTCGATCCGGTCCAGCAGGGCTTCCACGAGGAGCACGGCCTGCAGTGCGGCTTCTGCACGCCCGGGATGATCATGACCGCCCGGGCTCTGCTTGATGAGAACCCCGATCCGTCCGAGGCCGAGATCCGAACCGCGATCTCGGGCGCGATCTGCCGTTGCACCGGGTATGCCAACATCGTCCGGGCGATCCGCTGGGCGGCGGAGCACGAGGGCGCCGAAGCGAGGAGATGAGAATGGCGACTACCGCGGCGAAAGACACTCCGGTCGGCTACGGCAGCATGAAGCGCAAGGAGGACGCGCGCTTCATCCGGGGCCAGGGCACGTACCTCGACGACATCGTGTTGCCGGAGATGCTGCATGGAGCCATTCTGCGGAGCCCTTACGCTCACGCCCGCATCGTCTCGATCGACACCTCCGCCGCGCTCGCGCATCCGAAGGTGCACAGGGTGATCACTGCCAAGGACCTCGAGACCCTCGGCCTCGCCTGGATGCCGACGATCTCATACGACTCGCAAGCCGTCCTCGCAGGGGACAAGGTCAGGTTCCAGGGTCAGGAAGTGGCCTTCGTCATCGCCGAGGACCGCTACTCGGCGCGCGACGCGCTGCCTCTGATCGACGTCGAGTATGAGCCGCTGCCGCCGGTGGTCAACGCCAGGAAGGCGCTTGATCCAGATGCGCCACTGATCCGCGACGACAAGCCGGACCAGACCGACAACCTCGCCACCCCCCTCTGGGAGGCCGGCGACGCGGAGGAGTGTGACCGTGTCTTCGCCGAGGCCGACGTCGTTGTCAGCCGCGACATGATCTATCCGCGCTGCCACCCGGCGCCGATAGAGACGTGCGGGTCGGTGGCGTACATGGATCCGGTGACGGGGAAGCTGACCGCCTACATCACGAGCCAGGCCCCGCACGCCCACCGCACCGTGTACGCCCTGGTAGCCGGGCTGCCCGAGCACAAGATCCAGGTGATCTCGCCGGACATCGGCGGCGGGTTCGGCAACAAGGTGCCGATCTACCCGGGCTACGTGCTGGCGGTGGTGGGCTCCATCGTCACGGGCAAGCCGGTCAAGTGGATGGAGGACAGGTCCGAGAACCTGATGTCCACGGGGTTCGCCCGCGACTACCACATGCACGGCGAGATCGCGG
>JBOGZE010000257.1:0-3325 GCA_050697055.1 Solirubrobacterales bacterium | reverse complement strand
GCCCAGCCCGGCGAGGGCTGACTGGACTTGGCGGCGCTCGTCATCGAGCTCCTTGAGCCGGCGCTCGAGCAGCGCCCTGGCCTGATCGACTGTGTTTGATGCAGATGGCATCTGTTCCTCTCTCGTTCCTTAAGTGGTCAGTAGTGCACTGTAACCGTTACTAGTGCCTTTTCAGGGTTTGGAGGGGTGAAACTACAAGCCCGCTTGTGAAGGATCAGACTGCCGCTGATGAGCGCAGCGGCCCCAACCGTGGTGATCGCCCGGCTCCTGCTGCCGGCCGGTCTGGAGCCGCTGCGCGAGCGCTACGAGGTCCGCGAGGGAGGGCTGGAGACGACACGGGAGGAGCTGCTCCGTTTGGTCCCGGACGCGGCGGCGCTGGTCGCCGATCCGTCGGTCCCGGTCGACGCCGAGCTGCTCGATGCGTGTGGCGAGGAGCTGCGGGTGGTTGCCAACTTCGCGGTCGGCCACGACAACGTCGACCTCGCGGCCTGCGCCGAGCGGGATGTGTTCGTGACCAACACCCCTGGCGCGCTCACCGAGGCGACCGCCGAGCTCGCCCTGGCGCTGACCCTGGCGGCCGCCCGGCGGATGAGCGATGCGGAGCGCGACCTCCGCGCCGGCCGCTGGCGCGGCTGGGACCCGGCCGCCTACCGAGGGGTAGAGCTGCGCGGGGCGACCGTTGGAGTTATCGGCCTCGGCCGGATCGGCAGCCGCTATGCGGAGCTGGTCCGGGCCCTCGGCGCTGAAGTGGTCTACAGCGGCCCCAACCCGAAGCCGGAGGCCGAACGACGGCTCGGCGCCGGCTACCGCGAGCTCGGCGCGCTGCTCGAGGCCTCGGAGGTGGTCAGCCTGCACGCGCCGTCGACGCCGGACACCCATCACCTGATCGGGGCGGCTGAGCTCGAGCTGATCGGCCCTGGTGGCGTCCTCGTCAACACCTCTCGCGGGCCGCTGGTCGATGCCGAGGCGCTCGCCGCCGCCCTCGAGCGCGGGACCATCGGCGCCGCCGGGCTCGACGTCTATGAGGAGGAGCCGACCGTGCCCACCTTGCTGCTGGTGGCGCCCCGCTGCGTGCTGTTGCCCCACATCGGCTCTGCCACGGTCTCCTCCCGCGACGGGATGGCGCGCCTGGTCGCCGAGAACGTGATCGCCGTCCTCGAGGGGGAGAGGCCGCCGAACCCGGTCGGCTGAGCGGGCGCCAGGCCGCTCCATCTCGGAGCGAAGGGCGAAGCCCGAGATGCGAGGGCGCTCCGCAGGCGAAGCCGAGGAGCGACCCGTTTAACCAAGCGCGGGGCGGCCGCCCGCAGCCGCGACCTGGTGGCGAAGCCGTCCTACCTTCGCCTGCGAGGAAGCGTGTTGAAGACCACGTCCCAGAGCGGCGAGGAGACGCCGAAGCCGTAGCGATGGTCCTGGAAGTGGTGGCGCATGTGCTGCTCGCGGATCCGCTTGCCCAGCCTCGTCTTCGGGGTGTGGTGATGGAGGTGGTAGTGGGTGTAGTCGTATGTGAGGTATCCGGCGATGAACCCGGAGAAGATCGGGAAGGCCTCGGGGGGGCCGAAGACGAGTACGAAGAGCCCGAGGAAGAGCGCCGCCAGGGGAATGCTGACGGCGGGCGGCATCACCAGACGCATCGCGTCGTTGGGATGGTCGTGGTGGACCCCGTGGATGACGAAGTGGAGGCGATCGCCGCCGCGGAACTTGGGCTCCCAGTGGAAGAGCATCCGGTGCAGCCAGTACTCGGTCAGGGTCCAGATCGCGACCCCGGCCAGCACCAGCAGCGCCGCAACCCCGGCCCCGAGCCCGCGATCGATCCCCAGCCACACCCCGCCGACCACCACCGGGACGAAGACGACCGCCGGGACCGCCGGATGGATGCGGGAGAAGAAGTCGAGGAAGCGGCTCTCGAAGAGCGGCGGCGAGGCCGAGAGCTGTGAGGTCCGCTGCTGCGCCATCGGTCGAAAATCTTAGCGCCGGATCCGTGGCGGCGTCCTCTTCTTAGGGCGCCCTAATCGGCTTCCTGGATCCGCGAACATCCCCGAGAAAGAAAGGGACGCCATTTGCGGAAACGGCACTGGCGAGGCGGCGGCGAGGGTGGCATGATGGCCCCTTCGTTGGCGGCGGTCCCGGAGGGGCCGCCGGAAGTGACATCAGGATGAGAGGAAAGGGGCAAGGCTTTGGCCGAGAGTCGGTCACGCGATGCTGCGGTCTCCTGCGACCAGTGTTTCTTTCGCCGCCGCAACCTCTGCGCCCTCGGACGCGATGAGCCCTGCCCGACCTTCCGCCCCGACAGCCCGCAGGGGCTGGTGCCACCCCACCAGCCGACCCTGCTGGCGCGAGCCGGAGATGTGAGCCCGGTTCCCGCTACGCTGCTCAGCACCGGTGCCAGTGCGGTCGTGCGCCGCTAGCGTCGCGCGCGCAACAGGCGGCGGCGAGATGAGTGATGCGCCGGCCGTGCGCGTCATCCGGGTGTGCATGGTCGGGGCATCACTCATCTAGAGTCCGCGCGGGGCAAAGTGAAGAGGCACGACGACAGTTGAGGGTCACCGTGCTGGGCAAGTCCCCGTCGTGGCAGGACGCGGGCGGGGCCTGCAGCGGCTATCTCATCGAGGACGGGGAGACGAGTGTCCTGCTCGACTGCGGCAACGGCGTCTTCGGCAAGCTGCGGGAGCGGATCGACTACGTCGACCTCGACGGCGTCATCCTCTCCCACCTCCACGCCGATCACTTTCTCGACCTGGTCCCGTACGCCTATGCGCTGATCTATGCGCCCAGGCAGCAGCCGGTGCCGGTCCACACGTGGCCGGGCACCGACAGCCCGGCCCGGCCGCGGCTGATCGCGCCGCCCGGCGCCACCGAGGTCTTCCGGAGGGTGGTCGGTGCCTGGGGCAACGACGACCTGATCGAGAGCGCCTTCCAGATCGAGGAGTACCGGCCCGGCGACTCGGTGGAAATCGGGGGGATCGAGGCGAGCTTCCACCCGGTTCCGCACTTCATCGACACCTACGCCGTCAACCTCAGCGCCGGCAAGGGGAAGCTCACATACGGCGCCGACACCCGGCCCGGAGAGGCGATCGTCGAGATCGCCCGCGACGCCGATCTGCTCTTGATCGAGGCGACGCTGCCGCGTCCCGAGCGGACCGGTCTTCGCGGCCACCTGACGCCAGTGGAGGCCGGGGAGCACGCGCGGCGCGCCCGGGCCAAGCAGGTGGTGATCACCCACATCTCCGACGAGCTCGGTGACGAGTGGGCGCGCGAGCAAGCCGAGCGCGGCTTCGGCGGCCCGGTCGAGGTGGCCCGCGAGGGAGCCACCTATGACGTGTAGCTA
>JBOGZE010000256.1:0-2938 GCA_050697055.1 Solirubrobacterales bacterium | reverse complement strand
CTGTTCCTGGTCTTCTTCGTCACCAGCGTCGTCGTCCTCTACGTCGCCACCACCCAGAACGCCCAGTTCGGCTCGGACTTCGCCGTGGTCGGCCTCACCCACGCCTTCGTTCTCTTCGTCCTGATCGCGAGCATCGGCGTGGCCAGCGGCGGGCACTTCAACCCGGCGGTAACCACCGGCTTCATCATCCTCAGGCGGATTGACCCGATCGACGGGCTCGTCTACATCCTCGCCCAGCTCTCCGGCGGCGTCCTCGGCGCGCTGCTGACGAAGGCCTTCCTCCTCGACGAGGGCCGCGCCTCCGATTATGGCGTCCCCAAGATCACCGACTTGCTCGGCGGCGCCGTTCAGGGCGCCCTAGTCGAGGGCATCGGCGCCTTCGTCCTCGTGCTCACGATCCTCGCGTTGGCGCTGAACCCCGAGGTGAGGCGCTGGGCCGCGCTCGCCGTTGGCGCCGCGCTTGGCTTCCTGGTGATGGTCCTCGGCCCTCTCACCGGTGGCTCCTTCAACCCGGCGCGCTGGTTCGGCCCGGCGCTGGTCGGCAACGAGTTCGCCGACGCCTGGGTCTACATCATCGGCCCGCTCGTCGGCGGGGCGCTCGCCGCGCTCTACTACAGGTTCGCGATCGAGCCAAGCAGCGGGCCTGCTCGGGCGGAGGCCGACACCGTCGCTCCGCGCGGCCCCGCCCCGCCCGCCGGCGAGGCTCCGTCGCCGGGCGGGGGACCGCCACCGTCGCCGCCCCCAGGCGGGATCGCCGGCAGCTAGGGCGGCATCCCAGGTTCGCTAGGTTTGCCCTGCGATGCGCAGGGTCACCTTCTCGCGTAACTACACGCTGTCGCTCTCGCGCACCTGTCAGTGCTACTGCAAGTACTGCGCCTTCGCCACCCACCGGGCCCACATCCACGACCCGGATGAGGTCGAGCGCCGGCTCGACGAGGCGGTGAGGAGAAACAGCAAGGAACTGCTCGTCCTCACCGGCGAGCGCCCGGAGATCAACCCAGAGGTGGGGGAGCGCCTGCGGAGCTGGGGGCACCAGGACTTCACCTCCTACGTGCACTGGGCATGCGAGCGGGCGCTGGAGCGCGGCCTGTTGCCCCACACCAACCTCGGGGTGCTCTCGCGCGAGGACCTGGCCCGTCTTCGCGAGGTGACCGCCTCGCAGGGGCTGATGCTGGAGTCGATCTCCGAGCGGCTGATGGAGACCGTCCACGCCGGCTCACCCACCAAGCACCCCGCCCGCCGCCTGGAGACGATCGAGCTGGCGGGCGAGCTCCGGATCCCCTTCACCACCGGCATCCTGGTTGGGATCGGCGAGACCGAGGAGGAGCGCGTCGCCTCGCTCGAAGCCCTGGCCGAGGTTCGTGAGCGGCACGGGCACATCCAGGAGCTGATCCTGCAGAACTTCGTCCCGCATCCCCGCTACTACGGCCGGGAGGTCGCCGAGATCGCCGACGCCGCAGCGAGGGAACGCTGGGCCAGCGGGGACGCGAAGGGTGCGAGGCCAAAGGCGCCCTCGCCCGGCATGCCCGTAGATGCGAGGGCGCTCCGCAGGCGAAGCCGAGGAGCGACCCGTGACATGAGGGAGGACATGCCGGTTGAACCGGAGTGGGCGAACCCAATCTCGCTGGACGACATGAAGCGACTGATCGCCGAGTGCAGGCGGCTGATGCCCGAGGTCGGGATCCAGGTGCCGCCCAACCTCGCCGACTGGTGGCCGCAGCTGGTCGAGGAGGGCGCCACCGACCTGGGAGGGCTGTCGAGCAACGGCGATCACATCAGCCCGGAGGAGCCCTTTCCAAGCCCCCACCAGGTGCGCAAGGAGCTGGCGCCGCGCGGTTATGCGCTCACCGAGCGGCTCTGCGCCTATCCGCAGTACCTCGATCCCGTGTGGATGGAGCAGTCGGTTCTCGACGTGGTGAAGCTCAAGTACTGGAGCTTCATTCCCCGCCGCGGCTCCGGTCGGCGCCAGGAAAAGCCGCCCGCCCCCGAGGTGGCGCCGCGGGCGATCGCGCGGGTGAGGCGCGGCGAGCAGCTGACCGAGGAGGAGCTGACCGCGCTCTTCTCCGAGACTCGCCCGGAGGTGATCGAGGAGATGCGGGTCGCCGCCGACGAGCTGCGCGCCGACCTGGCCGGCGAGACGGCCACCTTCGTCGTCAACCGCAACATCAACTTCACCAACGTCTGCGTGGTCGGCTGCGCCTTCTGCGGCTTCGGACAGGGGAAGCGCTCACCGGACGCCTACCACGTCCACGAGGACGACTTCGCTGCCCGGGTGCAGGAGGCCGTTGACTTCGGCGCCACCGAGATCTGCATGCAGGGCGGCATCCATCCTGAGTACACGCTCGAGAACTACGGGCGCTGGCTGCGCCTGGCCAAGGAGGCGGCGCCTCAGATCCACCTGCATGCCTACTCGCCGATGGAGGTGCACTACATGTGCGAGCGCTCGGGGCGCTCACCCGAGTCGGTCTTCGAGTACCTGATCGAATGCGGGCTCGGTTCGACGCCCGGGACTGCGGCCGAGGTCCTCGACGACGGCGTCCGCCAGCGGATCTCGCCGAACAAGCTCCCGGTGGCCCGCTGGGTCGAGATCATCGAGGCCTCGCACCGCTCGGGCCTCCGCTCGACCTCGACCGTGATGTTCGGCCACATCGAGGAGCCGCGCGAGCTGGCTCGCCATATGCGGGTGGTGCGGGCGTTGCAGGAGCGGACCGGCGGCATCACCGAGTTCGTGCCGCTGAGCTTCATCCCCTTCAACACGCTGCTCGGGCGCACCCACGGGATCGAGGAGATGCGGGTCGCCGCCGACGAGCTGCGCGCCGAGCTGGCCGGCGAGACGGCCACCTTCGTCGTCAACCGCAACATCAACTTCACCAACGTCTGCGTGGTCGGCTGCGCCTTCTGCGGCTTCGGACAGGGGAAGCGCTCACCGGACGCCTAC
>JBOGZE010000255.1:0-8418 GCA_050697055.1 Solirubrobacterales bacterium | reverse complement strand
ACGCAAGGGGGTGGCGCAGGCGCGGCCCTTCCTCGACATCAGCTCCCAGGTGATGAACGCGGGCAAGCAGGGCTTCCTCTCGGTCGCCTTCCACCCGCGCTACGAGCGCAACCGGCGCTTCTACGTTTACTTCACCAACCGGATGGGCGACAACCAGGTGGTCGAGTTCAAGCGATCGAAGCGCTCCCGCCTGGTCGCCAACCCGGCGACGGCGCGGCAGATCCTCTACCTCCCCCACCCGACCTTCGGCAACCACAACGGGGGACAGCTCCAGTTCGGCCCCGGCAGGCTCCTCTTCATCGGCCCGGGCGACGGCGGGGCGGGGGGCGACCCGCCCAACAACGCACAGAACCCCGACAGCCTGCTCGGCAAGCTCCTCCGGATCAATCCTCTGCCACAGGGCGGCAAGAAGAAGGGCAAGAAGGGGAAGGGGCGGGCGGCGGGCTCTCGCCGTCCTTACGGGATCCCGCGCGACAACCCCTTCGTCGGCAAGCCGGGCCTCGACGAGATCTACTCGCTGGGGCTGAGGAATCCGTACCGCTTCACCTTCGACTCGCTCACCGGCGCGATCGCGATCGGCGACGTCGGGCAGGGCTGTCGCGAGGAGATCGACTACCGCGGGCCGGGCGGGGCTCGGGGCGCGAACTTCGGCTGGTCGCGGTTCGAGGGCACCTCCCTGTTCGACTCCTCCCGGGCGGCACCCGGCGCGACCTTCCCGATCCGCGAGTACGACAACCTCGGCGCCGGCCCCTCGTGCTCGCCCCTCGGTGGCTTCTCGGGCTCTGCGGTGATCCCGGGATACGTGGTCCGCGACCCCCGCCTCGTCCACCAGTACGGGCGGCTGCTCTACACCGACTTCGCCAACGATGAGATCCACAGCCTGATCCCCTCGGAGGGTGGCGCCGCCGACGACCAGCCGACCGGCGTCTCGCTGCCCGGCTCGGCGACACCGGATTCGTTCGGGGAGACCCGCGGGGGCGTCCTCTGGGTGGTCTCGCATTCCGGGCCGGTCTACCGGCTGGACCCCGCGTGAGGGCCTCAATCGCCGGCCACTGCGCAACCGCGGCGCTGGCGGCGGCCCTCGCCGGTCTCCTGTTCGCCCTCGCCCCTTCGGGCGCCGACGCGAGGGTGAAGCTGAAGCGGATCGGGCGCTTCCACAGCCCCGTCTACGTGACCGTGGCGCCGGACGTGCCCGGGCTCTTCGTCGTCGAGCAGCCGGGGCGGGTGAGGCTGGTGCAGGGCAAGCGGCGGCGGACCTTCCTCAACATCGCCGGACAGGTGATTTCGGGCGGCGAGCAGGGACTGCTCTCAATCGCCTTCCCACCGGACTTCGCCTCCCGCCTGTTCTACGCCTACTTCACCAACAAGGCCGGCGACAACGAGATCGACGAGTTCCAGGCGAGCTCCGACAGTACCCGGGTGCTGCCGGGATCCCAGCGCCAGGTGCTGCTGATCCCCCACCCCGTGAACACGAATCACAACGGCGGCCAGCTCCAGTTCGGCCCCGACGGCTTCCTCTATATCGGCACCGGGGACGGCGGCGGCTCCGGCGATCGGCCCGACAACGCCCAGAACACCAACACGCTCCTCGGAAAGATCCTCCGGATCGACCCGCGCGCCCAAGGCGGGCAGCCGTACGGCTCGCCCGCCTCAAACCCCTTCGCCGCCGGTGCCGGCCGCGACGAGGTCTACGCGTACGGGCTGCGCAACCCCTTCCGCTTCTCCTTCGACCTGCTCAGCAAGCCCGGCGAGCCCCGGATCGCGATCGGCGACGTCGGCCAGGATCGCTTCGAGGAGATCGACTACGAGACCCTTGCCGGCGCCCGCGGCGCCAACTTCGGCTGGAACGACTTCGAGGGGTTCGCGCCCTTCGACGGCGCCCACCCGCCGACCCCGGCGGCGCTGAGGCCGATCAAGGTCTACTCCCTCGGCGGCGGCGCCTGCGCCCTGATCGGCGGCTACGTGGTCAGCGACCAGCGACTGCGCTCGCTGCTCGGCCGCTACGTCTACGGGGACTTCTGCATCGGCAAGCTGCGATCCCTGATTCCCAGCCTCGGCGGATCCCGCCGCGATCGCCGGGTGGGCGCCCGGGTGCCGATGCTGAGCTCCTTCGGCGAGGGACGCAACGGATCCCTCTTCGCAACCTCATTGAACGGCCCGGTCTTCCGGCTGCTTCCCGCCCGCGGGCGCCGGTAATAACCTCTCGCGGTCGCTCCCCCGGACCGCGCCTCGAAGCCCGCATGACCTTCAGCCGTCGCCAGATCGAGACAGCCATCGCCGCCGTGGTCGCGATCGTCACCGCGATCGTCGGCCTCGGCCTCCGTGACGAGGAACGGCTCGGGCCCAAGTTCCTCGCCCTCGAGCGCGTCGGCCGCTTCCAGCAACCCACCTACCTGACCCAGCCCCCGGGGAGGGACTCACCGCTGTTCGTGGTCGAGCGGCAGGGCACGATCGAAGTCCTCCCCGGCGGCGGCCCCGAGAAGCAACCGTTCCTCGACCTCCGCCGCCAGGTGAAGACCTCGGGCAAGGGAGGGGAGCAGGGGATGTTCTCGATGGCCTTCGCGCCCGACTACGCCGAGAGCGGGCTCTTCTACGTTGCCTACATCGATCGCCGCGACGACCTCCGGGTGGTCGAGCTCCACCGCGATCAGGGCGATCCGCTGCGCGCGGACCGGCGCAGCGGTCGGCTCGTCCTTCGGATCCCCGAGCCGACCACCAAGCACCATGGCGGTCTCCTGCTCTTCGGCCCCGACCAATTCCTCTACGTCGGCTCCGGCGACGGCGGCCCCTCCGGCGATCCCGGCAACGTCGCCCAGAACAAGCGCAGCCTCCTGGGCAAGATCCTCCGGATCGACCCGCGGGCCGTGCGCCGCCATCCCTACACGATTCCGCGGGGCAACCCCCTGGTCGGTCGCCCCGGCCGCGACGAGATCTTCGCCTACGGGTTCCGCAACCCCTGGCGCTTCTCCTTCGACCGGGCGACCGGGGCGATGGCGATCGGCGACGTCGGCGACCAGCGCTTCGAGGAGATCGACTACCTCCTCGCCCGCAAGGCGCGCGGCGCCAACTTCGGTTGGTCGGCCTACGAGGGCTTCGCGCCGGTCACCCGGAGGGTGCCGAAGAGCCGCACTGTGCTTCCGGTGCTCGCCTATCCGCACGGGCCCGGCTGCGCCGTGACCGGCGGCTATGTGGTCCGGGACCCGGCGCTCTCGCGGATCGCGGGACGCGAGATCGTCGGCCGCTACCTGTTCGGCGACTACTGCACCGGGCGCCTCTTCGCCTTCCGCCCCCGCCCCAACCGCCGCGCCGGCAAGGAGCGCAGCTTCCGCTTCAGGGTGCCCCACCTGACCTCCTTCGCCGAGGACCGCGCCGGGCGGATCTACGTCCTCTCCCAGTTCGGAGTCACGCCCGACGGCAAGCCCACCCTCGGCTCGGTTTACCGCCTGGTGCCGCGCCGCAAGCGGGTCAGCAGCTAGCGCGCGATTGGTGCGCGGCCGTTGAGCCGGGCGAACATCTTCCGCTGGGCCTTGTAGAGGCGGGGGAACTCTGCGTATAAGCGGTCGTAGGTCGCCCGGTTCCGCGGGTCGGGCTCGAAGACGCGGTCGACCGGGACCAGGTCGCGGATCTCCTCGCGGCGAACGGCCCCAAGCGCCAGTGCCGCGAACAGGGCCGCGCCCCGCAGGTTTGCGTGCATCGGGTTGGCGACCCGCTCGATGGTCCGGTCCATTACGTCGGCGTGGATCTGGCACCAGAGATCGGGGACGGCGCCGCCACCGAACAAACGGAGCGGCTCGAGCCGCCGCCCGACAAAGCGCTCGACCGCCTCACCCAGCCAGCGGCTGTTGTATGCGACTCCCTCCAGCACCGCGCGGACCAGGTCGGCATTGCTGGTCGCGACGGCGAGGTTGTGCCAGCCGCCGCGGGCGTTCCGGTCGTCCACGGGAGAGCGCTCACCCGCGATCCACGGCGTGAACAGCACGCCTCCGCTGCCCGGGGGCGCTTCCGACGACAACTCGATCAGTCGATCGAAGGCGGGCGGCTCGTCGGCGTGGAAGGCCTCGCGCAGCCATCGCAGGCATAGCCCGGCCGCCTCGTGGTTATTGGCCACCAGGTAGCCGCGTGAGTCGAGCCCCGGGACCGTGGCGATCGAGTGGAGCGCGTCGGTCTTCTTGCGCGGGAACGGAAGGGAGATCCAAGAGGTTGTGCTGATCGTCATGTGCGCCTCGCCCTCCTCACTCGCCCCGGTGCCGAGCGCCGCGGAGTGCAGATCCGGGGTGCCCGTGACCACCTGCGCGCCGGGGCTCAGCTCCAGCTCCGCCGCGAGCTCGGGCCGCACCGCCCCGGCCAACGAGCCGGTTGCGAGGAGCGGCGGCAGCTTGGCCGGGTCGAGGCCGACCTTGCGCACGAGGCGCGAGTCGTATTCGAGGTGGTCGAGGCGCCGGTTGTCGGTGAGCCAGGCGCCGCTCATCGAGGCGTGCGTGGCCGCCGCCGTCCCGGTGAACTGCATGGTCAGGTAGTCGACCGGCTCCAGGTACCAGCGTGCTGCCGCCGCGATCTCCGACTCGTTGCGCTCCAGATGCATCATGTGGCTGACGGGGTCGCCCCCGTGTGGCGAGGGCACCCCGGCGGTGCGCCGGATCCAGGTGAGCAGGGCGCGCGGTGAGTAGCCGAGCAGCGGCCCGCCCACTACGCCGCGCGCGTGCTCTGCGCCCCGCGTGTCCAGCCACATCAGGCATGGCCCAACCGGCTCGCCGTCCGCGTCAACCGGGATGGTGCTTGCCCACTGTCCAGTGCAGGAGACGGCGACCACCTGCTCTGCGGGGATACCCCCGAGCACCGATCTCGCCAGCGCCCGGACGGCCTCCCACCAGCCCGACGCGTCCTGAATCGCGCCGCCGCCAGGTAGCCTCTCGGTCTCCAGCGCCCTCTGCTCCACCGCGACGACCTCCCCCGCCAGCGACACCGCCCCGACCTTCAGGGCGCCGCTGCCGAGATCGATCGCGAGGGCGAACCGGTCGGACCGGCGTTCGCGCAGGCTCTCCGTCACGCGGAGGCGGGAACGCTCTGCTGGGCGTCGAGCAGCTGCGCCATCACGCTCCGGATCATCTCCTCGGCCTCGAGGTCGAGGCCGCCGGGGGCCCCGCCGTAGGCCGCCGCCGACTCGGCCGGCTCCTCGCCCCGCTCGCGCGCGTACGCGACCGCCTCGGCGAGGTCGGCAGCGAACGCCTGGACGACCCCGGGCTGAAGCTGCGGCCGGGTGACGGCCATGTGCAGCGCGTTGGGGTACTGGAGGCCGTTGAAGCGCCAGCCGCGGCGCTTCATCTCGTCGTTGACGTGGTAGATGTCGAACTCGTCCGAGGTGAAGGCGAACAGGAACGTCGGCTCGCCCAGCAGCCTCAGCTCGGGATGTGATCTCACCGCGGTCTGCATGGCCGCCGAGGCCTCGAAGATCCCCTTCGCATAACGGCGATAGCCCTCGCGGCCGAGCGAGACCATCGAGGCCCAGGTGGCGGCCAGCAGGCCGTCGGAGCGCGATCCCTCCATCCCGGGCGAGAAGTACTTGCCACCGCTCCAGTCGGGCATGAAGAAGTAGCAGCGGTTGCGCAGCGAGCGGTCGCGAAAGAGGACCGTAGAGGTCCCCTTCAGCCCGTAGCCGTACTTGTGGGTGTCGGCCGAGATGCTGGTCACGCCCGGCAGGCGGAAGTCGAATAGCGGGATCTCGTATCCGAGCTCCTCGCCGAAGGGCAGGATGAAGCCGCCGAGGCATCCGTCCACGTGCAGCCCCGTGCCGCGATCCATCGCAAACTCAGCAAGCTCGGCGATTGGATCGATCGTCCCGTATCCGTAGTTGCCGGCCGAGCCCACAATCGCCACAGTGCTCTCGTCGACGAGCTTCTCCACCTCGTCGGGCCGGACCAGGGTCGTTTCCGGATCGACCCGCGCTCGGCGCAGCTCGATCCCGAATAGGTGGCAGGCCTTGTCGAAGGCAGGGTGCCCTGTCTCCGGCTTGACCACGTTCGGACGCTCGATGCCGCGCTCATCGCGCCCCTGCTCGCGGTAGGCGAGCATCGCCTGGGCGATGCTGGCGGTGCCGCCCGAGGTGACCATCCCCGCCGGCTCGCCGTCGCCAACCGCGTCCGCGTGGAAGAGGTCGAGCGCCATGGCGATGATCTCCCCCTCGAAGCGGGTGGCGCTCGGGCACATGTCGCGCTGGAGTGCGTTCTGGTGGGCGAAGAGGCCAAATGCCTCCTTCAGGAATCCGTAATGGTCGCGGTCGCCGCAGTACATCGTCCCGGAGCAGCGCCCGCCCTCCCAGACGGCGTCCTCCTCCGTGGCGATCGCGCGCAGCTCGCCGAGGATCTCCTCGCGCGAGGCGCCCCGGTCCGGCAGCGCCCGGTGTACCTCGAAGCGCTCGGCGTAGGGGTGGCTGTTGAAGAGGTCGGTCATGGCTCGCGTGGCTCCTTTGGGTAGGTGCGGTCCCCGCCGCTATAGCACGACAAAGCCGCAGAGGAGCGCAGCCCTACCTCGGCAGGGCAGGTGCGAGGATCCGGTAGGCCTTGATGCCCAGGCCAAGGCGCTCCCGGTCCTCGGAGATCTGGGGGTCGAGCCCGGTCAGCTCGCGGACCCGGTCGAGGCGGTAGGCGACGGTGTGGCGGTGGGCGTAGATGGCCCTCGCGGTGGCGTTCATGTTGCAGTCGCTGGCCAGGTACTCCTCGAGGGTGCCGAGCAGGTCGGAGCGGTACTGGGTGTCGTAGCGGACCAGCGGCTCAACCGTGTCCTGATAGAAGGTGCGGACCTCCTCGGGGTCTGAGATCAGCGCCCTGAACAGCAGCCGGTAGACGCCGCTGGCGGCGATCCCCTCCTCCAGCGCCTCTGCGATCCGCGGCTCGCGGCGGATCACGTCGAGCACCAGCTGGGCCTCGCGGATCGCCCGATGGAGCTCACCGGGGTCGGGGTAGAACGAGGAGACGGCGGCGACGCCGTGGCGACGCAGTCGCGCGGCGACCCTCCCGGCCACCTCCAGGGTGCGCTCGGGAGCATCGTCCCCGCCGCGCGCCGGCAGGATCGCGTACAGCCGGCCGTCGCTGAGCTCGGCCAGCGATCCCTCGTACTCGCCCTCGATCAGGGCGGTCGCGTGGCTGGGGCTGCTCGAGGTGATCTCGGCCACCAGGGCGATCGCTCCCCGCCCCAGGTCGCAGCCCAGCCGGGCCGCCTTCGAGGTCGCCTCGGCGGTCTCCATCTCGCGCGTCCGAAGCTCCTCGATCAGGCCGCCGCGCAGCCGCCGCTCGGCCTCCTCGCGGGCATCGGCGACCGCAACTTCGGCGAGGGCAGCCAGTGCGGCCGCCCTTAGCACCCCCTCGCGATCGATCAACGCTGCCTCCTCGCCCTCCTCGTCCTCGGCGAGGAGCAGCACCAGCCCCACCCGCTCACCGCCGGCCTCGATCGAGGTCTCATGGGCGATCGGCTGGGGCGGTGTGGGCTTGGCATCGGCGACCCGGGCACGCGCGTACTCGGCGAGGCCGTTCAGGTTCTCCTCCCCGGGCGCCCGTGCCGCGAGCCCGCGGGCCGGCAGCACGATCGCCACCGGCCCGCCCGCCTCCCCCGCGGCCAGCTCCGCGACGCCCCTCAGACCCTCGCCGTCGAGCACCGCCTCGACCATGCGAGTGCTGAGGTCGCGCATCGCGAAGCCCCCTGTCAGTTCCTCAGAGCACCGGCAGGTAGCGTTCGAGCTCCCAGCGGGTCACCTGGACCCGGTACTCCTCCCACTCTTCCCGCTTCAGGTCGATGTAGCGCGGGAAGATGTGCTCGCCGAGAGCCTTCTTCGCCACCTCCGACTCGGCCATCTCCTCGATCGCCTCACCAAGCGTCTCCGGCAGCTGCTCGATCCCCGCCGCCTGGCGCTCGTCGTGCGTGAGGTCGTAGAGGTTGCGCTCCATCGGCTCCGGGAGCTCGTACCCCTTCTCGACCCCGTCGAGGCCGGCGTGCAGCATGGCCGCGAAGGTGAGATACGGGTTGCAGGAGGGATCGGGGCAGCGCAGCTCCGCCCGCGTCGCCTTCTCCTTGCCCGGGTGATAGACCGGCACCCGGACGAGGGCCGAGCGGTTGCGCTGCGACCAGGCGCAGTAGACCGGTGCCTCGTAGCCCAGCACCAGCCGCTTGTAGCTGTTCACGTTGGGGGCGAACAGGGCGCAGATCTCTCGCGCGTGCTTGAGCAGCCCGGCGATGTAGGCCTTCGCCGTGTCCGAGAGGTGGTACTGGTCGTCGGCGTCGAAGAAGGCGTTCTTGTCGCCCGAGAACAGCGACTGGTGGACGTGCATGCCGGAGGCGTTCTCGCCGAACAGCGGCTTCGGCATGAAGGTCGCGTAGACGCCGTGCGTATGCGCGATCTCCTTGACCACGATCCGGTAGGTCATCGCG
>JBOGZE010000254.1:0-14143 GCA_050697055.1 Solirubrobacterales bacterium | reverse complement strand
CGACGCGCGCGCCAGCGCGTCCGAGCTCGCGAGCGGCGCCGAGTCCGATGCCGCTGTTGGCGCCCGTCACGAGGAAGGTGCGGCCATCGAGGCGGGGGAGGTCGGCGGCGGTCCACTTGCGCGAGCTCATGCCAGTCAATGTAGTCGCTTCCTCGCCAAGCAGGCCGGTTTAGCTTTCCGGGGACGAGCAGTTCGACTGTCTCGCGAGGACGGCGACGGCCTCACTCTCGCTTCGCGCAAGAAGCAGAAGCGCGGCGATCTCGATGCCGCCCTCAACGGCGACTCCTCTGTTTCACGCAGACCGGAAGCGCGAGTCGGGCTGCCATGACTGATGCAGGGCCGCAGCCGGCTCTCGGTCTTTACGGATGGTGGACGGTGCGAGATGATGCAAGCGTCACAAGAAGGAGGAGAACCAATGGCGCCAATCGTGTCGAGCGTCGAGATCGCCCGCCGCCCCGAGGACGTCTTCTCGTACGTGACCGACCCTTCGCGGCTCGCGGAGTGGCAGGAGAGCCTCGTGAGTGCGCGCGCGGAGGGCGGTGGCCCCCCTGCCGTGGGCTCGAAGCTCATCACAACCCGCCGGGTCGGTCGTGGCGAGCGGACCATGACCATGGAGATGACGGAGATCAGTCCCTCGAGGAGCTGGGCCGTTCGCGGTATCGACGGCCCGGTCAGAGGGATCGTAAAAGGCACCGTCGAGCCCCTCGACGACGGTGCACGGTCGCGCGTGACGATCGAGCTCGACTTCGAGGGGCACGGGATCGGCAAGCTGCTCGTGCCGCTCGTCGTCCGCAGACAGGCGAAAGGCGAGCTCCCTAGGAATGCTCAGAACTTGAAGGAGCGGCTCGAAGGCGAAGCAGCCTGAAGGCGCGGGCATGTGGCGCCAGTCGACCGAGACGACCTCGATCGGGAGAACGTCGAGATCCTTGCACACGAACCGCGCGATTACCGTGCCAAAGGTCGCTGCTCCTCTCGCGTGTGAAAGCAGAAGCGCAGTCTCTTGAAACGGAGGGGGTGGGATTCGAACCCACGAGACGCCCTAACGACGTCTGCGATTTTCGAGACCGCCCCACCTCGCACTTTTTCCCTGCAAATGCCCTTATTCAGAGTGCCGTGCGCCCGTCTGGGCGCCAGCTTTTCTGACACCCTTACATCCGGCGCGAGGCCATCGAACAGGCAAAGGCACTGGACTCCTCCGTCGAAAATCGCGCTTGGCGACCCGAGGCTCCGAAGCCCCAACTGCTCATGAGTCGAGGTCCTCAATTGCGTTCAGGTATGCCTCGCTGAAGGTGGGGAACTGCGCCACGGTGTCGCGTAGCACCTCCACCCGGGTCTCGGTCTTGACCGCCAGGACGGCCTGGTGTATCCACTCCCCGGCCAGCGGCCCGACCGCCCAGGCGCCGACCAACACCTTCCGCTCGCGATCGGCGAGCACGCCTAGCGTGCCGCGTAGATCCTTGCCGTAGGTCTCGGTGCGAGCCACACGCATCAGGTCGGCACGACCCTCGACGACGTCGATGCCCTGCGCACGCGCTTGCTTAGTGGTCAGCCCGACTGCGGCGATCTCGGGATCGGAGAAGACTACGCGCGGAATCGAGCGGTAGTCCGCGCTCGGATTCCGCCCGGCGATGTCGTCCGCGACGATCCGGGCCTGGTACTTACCCACGTGGGTGAACAGGGAGACGCCGGTGACGTCGCCGATCGCCCAGACGCCGTCGCAGACTCGGCAGCGCTCGTCGATCGGGATCGCGCCGCGATCGTCCGTCTCAACTCCGATTGCGTCGAGACCCACCTCCTTTGCGCGCGGCCGCCGGCCGGTGGCGATCAGCAGCCGCTCCGCGCTCAGCTCCGTCCCGTCCTCGAGCTCGAGGATCCGATTCCCGTTCTCTGATCGGGCGGCCTTCGCATGCTGGCCGACGCGAATGTGGATTCCCTCCTCCACTAGCGCCTCGGCGATCAGCTCGCCCACCGCCGGCTCCTCCCGATCGATCAGGCGCTCGGAGGCCTGGACGATCGTCACGGCGGCGCCGAAGCGACGGAGCATCTGCCCGAGCTCGATCCCCACCGGCCCGCCGCCGAGCACCACGACATCCTCGGGGACCTCCGCCAGCTGAGTTGCCTCGCGGTTCGTCCAGTATCCGGTCTCCGCGAGGCCATCAATCGGCGGGATCGACGGTTCGCTACCGGTGGCGATCACGATCCGCTCGGCCTCGATCTCATGGTCTCCGACCTCGATCCGCCCCGGCGCTGTGATTCGCCCCTCGCCCTTGTAGACGCGGACGCCGTAATCCTCATAGCCCTTCACTGCCCCGGAGTCGTCGAGGTTTCGGGTCATGTAGTTCCGGTACTCGACGATCTCCCGCCAGCGCTGCTCGGGCTCGCCGAGCCCGGCGGTGTGGCGCGCCTCGGCGCGGACCTCCGGTGGCCGCAGAAGCGTCTTCGAGGGGATGCACGCCCAGTAAGCGCACTCGCCGCCAACCAGCTCGCGCTCGATGAGAGCCGTGCGCAAGCCGAGCTTCGGCAGCCTGGAGGCAGCTACCTCACCGGCGGGGCCGGACCCGATGACCACCGCGTCGAATCGATCGCTCACCTTTCGCTTCTTGCCAGCGCCTCGCGAATCCACTCCTCCGGCGGCAGCGGCGAGGTGACCCCGTCCGAGCGGTAGAGGCGGCACTTCAGTCCAAAGTCGCCGCGCTCGGCGGCCCCGGCATCGACGTCCACGCCTTCGACGCGGACCGTCGGCGAGCCGAGGAACTGCGCGCGCTCGGCGTCCTCGATCGACTCGATCCGTCGAAGCTCCAGCTCGGCGCCGGGCGCCAGCTCGGCGATCAGCTCCCGCAGGCTCGGCAGGAGCCGCTGGTAGCTGGGGCAACCGTCGAAATACAGCAGCTCGACAGTCATCGCGAGACCTCGCTCGCCTTATCGACCGAGCTCAGGCTTTCGCCGAACCGTCTGCGGTTGACGAGCCGGCCGAGCTCGTGGGCTTCCGCCACCGAGAGCAGGAAGGTCCCCGGGTGCTCCGCGACCCACGCCGCTCCGGCGTCAGCCGAGGGAAAGAAGTGGACGAAGTTGCAGAAACCCAGGATCACCCGGTAACCGAGGGCTTCGGTGGTCGACAGCATCGAGACCACGGCCGACTCCGGCTCTACCTCCCGAACCCCATCGGGATCCACCACGAGGTGCACGGGTTCCCCTCCATTTGGGGGCCGTGACTCGACCTCCGCCGTCCGGCCGATCAGTTCCGGGATGAAGAGCGCATCCCACGCACACCACGTATGGAGGAGCCGGCCTTCGACCCGGAAGCGGTGCGGCATCTCCGGGATCGCCAAACCCCAAAAGGAAGCGATCGCGCCGTCGTCGGCTCGGAAGACGCCCGGCCAGCCCTCGAGCGTCTCGGCGACCTGTGATCGATCGCAGCTCAGCTGACTTGCGAGTTGTCCCGCGGAAACCGGCTTGCCGCCGGCGAGCTGCCGGTAGAGGGCGAGTGCGAGCCGTTGCTGGTCGGGCTCGAGCAACGGCATCGCCTCGGCCAAGCTGTCGGTCAGCTCGGTAATTGGGGGCTTTGTGGCCGGCGGCATCATCCTTCCTTTCTCAATCGGTGGCGGTTGACGGCCCGGTCCGCCGACCCTCCAGCGCTCCCTCGGCGAGGTCGACCGGCGCGAACAAGGCGCAGCCAACCTGGTCGTCCCGGCCGAGGACCGCGTTCGACAGCGCCGTCACCTCGCAGCCGCCGTTGCCGCGTACCGCCGCCAGCAGCATCGAGGCGCCGTAGAAGAGGAACGCCGCTCCGGCCGTGGGCGCCCATAGGAACGCCGGGATGATCACGGCAAGGTTCAGGGCGTGCCCAACCGGTCCGGTTGCCCGTAGCGGCGCCGGGTTCCGCTGTGCTCGCCAGGCTGTCAGACCAAGCAGGGCCGCCGGCGCGACGAGCAGGCCGATGACGGCGTCCCGCCAATCGGGATCCCGCCAGAAAACCGCCAGAGCGATGAACGCCAGCCCCACCCCGAGCCGGGCTAATCTTCCCGCCGGACCGATCGGCTCGCCACGCAACTCGACCCTGGTCAGGTTTCGCCTTCCTCCATCCATGTTCGCCTCCTCGTTCACGACGAGGCGAAGCCGAGTCGTGAGTTGCATTCGGATCGATGCTGTAGCATCACGCTAGCAAAATATCAGCTCATCACAATATGACTCCACCCACCACACTCGCCGAAGCGCCGTTCGAGCTCCCCACCAGGCCGACCGAGGCCGAGCTCCTGGGCAAGTACTTCCGCGTCCTCGCCGATCCGAGCCGCATTCGCATCCTCGAGGCGCTCGAGGATTCCGGCGAGCTCTCGGTCGGCGAGCTGGTGGGGCGACTTGGGCTCCCCCAGCCCAGCGTCTCCAACCATCTGGCCTGTCTCCGCTGGTGCGGCTTTGTCGCCACCCGCCGCGAGCACCGCACCGTCTACAACCGGATCGCCGATCCCCGGGTCAGCGAGGTGGTCGCGCTGGGGCACGCGCTGCTGGCCGACAACGCCGAGCACGTCGCCGCCTGCCGGCGGGCCTGATCGTGACCCCACCTGGCGCCGGTGCCTCGAGCGCGCGCGGCGGACTGGCCGCGGTCGGGATTACAGCCTTCGCGATCGGGTGCTGCGCTGCGGCACCCCTCGCGGTCGCTGCGCTCGGAGGCGCCGCCGCCGGAGCGATCGTCGGCGCAGCGGCCGGGCTGATCGTTCTGGTTGGCCTGTTCGGGTTGGCCCTTGCCATCCGCAGGCGCCGCCGGTGCGAGGTTCCGGGCGGCAGTGGTTCATCCGTGCGACGAGCAGGTCCCGAGTAAACCTGGATGCCACTAGGCGTCGGCGCGTTTGCCGGCCAGTAGGCCGAGGTTGGAGACGATGAAGGGGACGCAATAGTTCAGGGCCGTCTTGATCCAGGTGAGGGCGGTCGCGTCACCGCGCAGGATCACGTCGCCCTGATTGAACAAGGTCAGTATCGTGCCGACGACGAGTGCGATCCGGACCGTACGCCTCAGATGCTCGCGTCGCATGCAGATCCGGAGAGCCTCGCGAATGGTCGCCCTACTTCGAGAGCTCCGTGTTGTCATCGCCTTCTCCTCTAGCTGGACCCTCTCGTCATCATCCTGGGGCGAGACTGTCGGTCTGAACCGTCGCACCGTGCGTGCGGGTCGGATCAGCACGCTATGAGAAAGGTGCTTCCCGCGACTACGACGAATGCGAGCGCTGCCGTCACGCCGCCCGAGGAGGGGAGCGTGCTCGAGGTGACGCAGTCGATCTGCCCTCGCTGCCGGGCGGTTCTCGAGGCCGAGCTCCTCGTCCGGGACGGGCGCGTCGTGCTCACCCGCAGCTGTCCGGACCATGGGCGGTTCACCGCTGTCGTCTATGGCGATGCCGAGCGATATCTCCAGATCCAGCGTTTCGACAAACCCGGGGATGAGCCGCTAGAGCGCCAGACCGAGGTTGCTCGCGGGTGCCCGCACGACTGCGGCATCTGCCCCGAGCACGCCCAGCACACCTGCCTCGGGATCATCGAAGTGAACACCGCCTGCAATCTCGACTGCCCGATCTGCTTCGCGGAGTCGGGCACCGGTCCCCAGGAGCACGGCTACTCGCTCACCCTGGAGCAGGTCGAGTCGATGCTCGACGCGTTCGTCCGCGCCGAGGGCGAGCCAGAGTCCGTGCAGCTCTCTGGCGGCGAGCCTTCGATTCACCCGCAGATCCTCGAGATGCTGGCCGCCGCGAAGGCGCGCGGGATCGATCTGGTGATGCTGAACACGAACGGGATCCGGCTCGCCCGTGATCCCCGCTTCGCGCCCGCCCTCGCGAAGCTGGGAGTACACGTCTACCTCCAGTTCGACGGCTTCGACGAGGCGACCCAGGTCGCGATCCGCGGCAGAGCGCTGACGGTGGAGAAGCTTCGCGCGCTCGATCGCTGCGCCAAGGCCGGGGTCAGCGTCTCCCTTGCCGCCGCGATCGAGCGTGACCTGAACGAGCACGAGGTCGGGCCGATCATCCGCTTCGGCGTAGAGCACCCGGCGGTTACCGGCGTCTTCCTCCAGCCTGTCACCCACTCCGGGCGCTTTCGGGTGGAGTCCGACCCGCTCGAAAAACTCACCAACTTCGACGTGATCGATGCCGTCTGCGGGCAGCTCCCGCAGTGGTTTCGCGCAGACGACTTCGTCCCGGTCCCCTGCTGCTCCCCGACCTGCCGCTCAGCGACCTTCGCCCTCTACGACGGGGAGGACCTGGTGCCACTGCCCCGTCTCGTCGACGTCGAGCAGTACCTCGACTACGTCACCAACCGCGCCGTTCCCGACCTTGGAGTGCGTGAGGCCCTGGAGGGCCTCTGGTCGGCGAAAGCGGCCGGTGGAAGCGAACCGGTCGCCGAGCGGCTCGAGTGCATCGCCTGCGCGACCGCGATGCCATCGGAGCTGCGCGACGTTGCCGCCCGCGGCTTCATGATCGTCGTTCAGGACTTCCAGGACCCCTACACCCTTGATGTTCAGAAGCTACGGAAGTGCTGCGTCTCCGAGATCACGCCCGACGGGCGGCTGATCCCGTTCTGCGCCTACAACTCGGTCGGCTACCGCGAGCAGGTCCGCCTCGAGATGTCGCAAGCCAACGGCAACGGGCATGGGGCGCGCCGGTGAGCCGCTCGGGCGCGCCAGGGCCTGCCGCCCTTCCTGGAGTCGAGGAGCTGTTGGCTGCGGGCGACACCAAGGGGTGCTGCTCGGCTCTCTACGAGCATCCCGCGGTGCGCTGGCTTCTGGGCGATGAGCTTCACCCGGGTGGCGAGGCGACGACGCGGCGCGCATTGGAGCTGGTCGGCGTCGGGGCCGGCGAGCGCTTGCTCGACGTCGCCTCCGGGACGGGCGCCTCGGCGATTCTGGCGGCGCGGGAACTCGGGTGCGTGGTGGCCGGCGTCGACTACGGCGCCGAGGCGGTCCGCGGCGCGCAGCGGACAGCGGACGCCGCAGGCCTTTGCGACCAGGTGGGCTTCATCGTCGGGGACGCCGAGTCGCTGCCCTACACGGACGGCGCATTCGATGCGGTGCTCTGCGAGTGCTCGCTCAGCAGCTTCCCGGACAAGCCTCGGGCGATCGCCGAGATCCGGCGCGTGCTGCGGCCAGGCGGTCGGCTGGCTCTCTCCGACGTGGTGGTCGATCGCGATCGGCTGCCCGAGGAGCTCGGGGGGGCTCTAGCGGCGGTCGCCTGTATCGGTGAGGCGCTTTCCCGCCAGGGTTACGAGGACCTGCTGGCCGGCGCGGGCCTCCGGCCGATCGCGGTCGAGGCGCGAGACGAGGACGCGGCGGCGCTCGCCGAGCGGGTCGGCGATCGTCTCCGAGGGGCGCGGCTGTTGGGGCTCGACCGGGCGTCGGGCTCGCCGGTCGCGGCGGCGGATGCGATCGGACTCGTCGAAGCTGCCCGGCGGGCCATCGCCGACAGTGCCCTCGGCTACGCGATCTTTGCGGCCTCGCGCGACGAGTGATCGCAACGACCGGTCTCTGGATCACGGTCGGCGTACTCGGCGCCCTGCTGATCGGCGCCACGGCCGGGGGCTTCCTCCTGCTCGCGATGGGGCGCCTTCATCTCGATCTCGACTGGGGCCGGAGCTTCCACGAGCTCGGCCCGATCGAGATCCGGATCGCCGCGCCGCGGAACCTTGTCTTCGAGATGGTCCGGGAGCCCTATCTGGGTCACACGCCGCGGGACTCGGGGATCGAGGTCTTGGCCAGGGGCGACGACCTCGCCGTCGCCAGCCACCACACCAAGGTCCACTTCTACTACGCGCGCACCGTCGAAGTGATCAAGTTCGAGGCCCCGGCCCGGGTCGGCTTCAGGCATCTCGCCGGCCCCGTCCCCCATGCGGTCGAGCAATTCGCCCTCGAGGAGGCCGAGGGGATCACCGAGCTGCGCTACGGCGGCGAGGTCGGGATCGACTTCTTCTTCCTCGGGCGGATCGCCGGCCGCTACTGGGTGCGACCCCAGTGGGAGCACGCGGTCCGCGAGCACCTCGAGGATCTCAAGCAGCGAGCCGAGCTGCTCGCGGCGCGTCGGCAATCGCGGGCGCAGGGCCAAGCCTCGCCCTGAAGCGCGCCTCTCGTCGACCGCGGTGGAGAACCGAACGCCAGCCGGCTAGGTCGAAGTGCAGAGATGACCCGCATGCTGGTCGCCGCAGCGCTCGCCGCCGCAGTCGTCGCCGGCTGCGGCGGCGGCAGCGATGAGGGCTCCGATGTCGCCGGCAACGAGGCGGCGGGCGCCGAGGAGGCCCCGTTCGGCACCTCCGGGTGGAGCACCGACTTCTCCAGCCACAGCGTCCCCCTGGACGGGTTCGTCGGCGGGGGGCCTCCGAAGGACGGCATCCCCTCGATCGACGATCCCCATTTCGTCTCCGGCGTCGAAGCCGACGAGTTCCTCGCCCCCCGCGAGCCGGTGGCGGTGGTGGAGCTGGATGGCGAGGTCCGCGCCTACCCGATCCAGATCCTCACCTGGCACGAGATCGTCAACGACGAGATCGCGGGCGAGGCCGTCGCCGTCACCTACTGCCCGCTCTGCAACTCGACCGTTGCCTTCAGGCGCGAGGTCGATGGCGAGGCGGTCGAGTTCGGGACCACCGGGATGCTGCGCAATTCGGACCTGGTCATGTACGACCGCAAGACCGAGTCGTGGTGGCAGCAGGTAACCGCCGAGGCCGTCGTCGGGGAGCTGACCGGCGAGCGGCTCGAGGTCTTGCCCTCCCAGATCCTCTCCTGGGCGCAGCTTCAGCGGCTCCATCCCGACGCCCGCGTGCTCTCCCGTGACACCGGTTTCGATCGCGACTACGGCACGAACCCGTACCGCTCATACGACAGCAACCCCGACTCCCGCCCCTTCCTGCTCGCGGGCGAGCCCGATCGCTCGCTGCCCCCGAAGGAACGGGTCGCCGCGGTCAAGACCGGCGGTCGCTCCGCGGTGGTCTACCCGTTCTCCACGCTCCTGCGGGAGGCGCCGATCAACGACCGGATCGGCGGCGAGCCCGTGGTCGTTCTCTTCGACCCCGACGTCGCCTCCGCCCTTGACGCCACACTGGTCTCGGGGGGGAGGAGCGTCGGCGCCGCCGCGGTCTTCTCGCGGGCGGTCGGCACACGCGCGCTTGGCTTCACCGCCGGCGCGCAACCGGGCACGTTCCGCGACCGGGAGACGGGCTCCGGCTGGGACCTCCGCGGCCGAGCGACGTCCGGGCCGCTGGCGGGTACCCAGCTCGAGCAGATCCCTCATGACGATCAGTTCTGGTTCGCGCTCGCCGCCTTCTACCCGAGAGCGGAGATCAGGCGCTGACGCCCCGGACTAGCCCTCGTCAGCCGGCCGAACCGTTCTCGCGCCACAAGGGTCATAGCTCCATGACCACCGTCCTCAGCGGCCCGTTCACGCGCCTCGTCCTCAGCGCCGGATTCCTCGGCGCCTCCCTGGTTCCGTTTGCGAAGGTCTGCCTCGGCTGTTAGCCGCTGTCAACGAGCATGACGGCGACGGCGTGCCGACGGATGAACGTGGCGCGAGATCACCGCTGGTCGCGGCCGCGCTACTCCGACTTCCTCGACGGCGAGCTGCCGCCACGCCAGGAGCGACGGCTCGCGGGCAACGCCGAGCTCTGCCCCGAGTGCGCCCGCTTGATCGCGACCCTCGAGATTCTGCTCGGGATCCTGCCCTCGCTTCGCCTGCCACCGGCCGCCGCAATCGCGATCGCGGAACAGACCACCGATCGCGTGCGGGCTCAGATCGACGAATGGGGTTGAGCCGGCGCGGCTCCCTCACGGGGGCTCGTCACTGGCTCGCCGCCGAGGGACCGCGTGCTGTCAAGCTTGCGCCAATGCGCCCTGCATCGGCCGAGGCGGAAGTCGTGCTGGTCGAACGGGCCCGCGGTGGCGACCGTGCGGCCTTCGAGGAGCTAGTCCGCCGCTACGCCGACCGTCTCTACGCGGTCGTCCTTCGTTTCGTCGCCGACGGCGGCGAGGCGCAGGAGGTCACCCAGGAGGCGTTCCTTCGCGCCTGGCGCAGCATCGGCCGCTTCGAGGGGCGCTCGCGGTTCTTCACCTGGCTCTACCGGATCGGCATCAACGAGGCGAAGCGAAGGGCGGCGCGGCGACCGCCGGTCACCCTGGTCTCGCTCGACGACGAGCCGATCCCGGAGGCCCCGGACTGGAGCCAGGCCCCGGAGACCCGCCTACGACAGGCCGATCTGCGCCGACTGATCGAGGAGGCGATCCGGGCGCTCCCGATCGAGTACCGGGCGCCGCTCATCCTCCGCGACGTCGAGGGCCTGACCACCCAGGAGGCGGCCGAGGTGATGGATCTCGGTGAGGCGGCGTTCAAGAGCCGGCTCCACCGGGCCCGGCTTGCGGTCCGGCGGGCGCTCGACGAGTATTTCCTGGAGACGGAAGAGTGATCCGCAGGTTCCTCGCCCATCGTCGCTACATGCGCGAGCACCGCTGGACGCACGCGCATCTCTCCGAGTACCTGGATCAGGAGCTCGGCTCTCACGAGGTGTCCCGGGTCGAGGAGCACGTCGGCATCTGTCCGCACTGCCGCCGGGTGCTGGCCACCCTGCGCCGCACCCTCGAGGGTCTTCGATCCCTTCCCCCGGAGCCCGAGCCCGGTGTCGCCGACGGCGTGATCGAGCGCCTCCGCGAGGAGCCCTGAGCCCTTCTCGCTCCCCCTACACGTCGGCGAAGAAGTTGAGGCCGAAGCGGTCGAGGAGCTTCTGCGCCTCGATGTTGAGCTGGAAGAGCTCGCCGGTGAAGACGAGAACGCCCATCGCGACGAGGATCACACCCCCCGCGGCGATGATCGCCGAGTAGTGCCGCTTGACGGCGGCGAAGGCGTTCGTCGCCCGCGAGAAGGCGAGCGCGGTGAGCAGGAACGGAACACCGAGCCCGGCCGCGTAGAAGCCGAGCAGGAGCGCGCCGTGGGCGGCGGACTCCGAGAGGGCCGCGGCGCTGAGGATTGCGGCAAGCGTCGGCCCGACGCAGGGCGTCCATGCGATCGCGAAAGCCGCCCCTGCGACCAGCGGCCCCCCCTTTCCGGCGCGCGCCATCAGCGCGTCGACGCGCCACTCCCGGTTGAGGCGGGCGATGAACATGCTGGCCACGAAGAGCACGCCCATCGCGATGATCAGGACACCGGCGACCTTGTTCAGCAACTGGCGGTTCTCCTGCAGAGACCGGCCGATGCCGGTCGCGGTGAGCCCGAGGAGGATGAAGATCGCCGAGAAGGCGGCGATGAAGATCAGGCTCGGGCCCAGCACGCGGCGCCAGCCCGCGCCCTCGAGCTCGCCGGGGTTGACCCCGGTGACGGCGGAGAGGTAGCCGGGGACGAGCGGCAGCACGCAGGGAGACAGGAAGGAAACGAGGCCGGCGGCGAGCGCCGCGAAGACGCCGACTCCCGCCGCTGGGTCAGCCATTCTTGCTTCTCCTAGCCGCTGAGGAGAAAGCTCTCGATGTCGGCCTCGAGCGCTTCGCCGTCCGGGTATCCGCCCGGGCGCTGGTGGACGACCCCGCCCCGCCCGTCGATGAACCAGGTGGTCGGCGAGACACCGGTCCAGTTGAGAGAGAACACCGCCTCGGCGTCCCGGTCGTAGATGCTCGGGTAGGGCACCGGGAAGTCCTTCAGGAACTCCTCGGCGGCGTCACGGTCGTCCTGGATGTCGACGCCCACGAAGGCCACGTCCGCGGCGTGCGCCTCGGCGACCTCGGAAAAGAAGGGGAATTCGGCCTGGCACGGCGGGCACCAGGAACCCCACTGGTTGACGACCACCGGATGCCCTCGAAGCTCGGTCAGCTTCGCATCCAGTGCTTCCGTGGAGCCGTCGATGATCTGGTTCGCCTGCGCCCGGTTTTGGGCCAGGGCCTTGGGCAGGCCCTTGGTGGAGACCTCGGTCACCCCCGGCTCCCCGGTCTGGACCCCTTCCTCTCCGGCGTCGTCGTCAGCGCCGCACGCGGTGAGCGTCACGGCGGCCGCCAGCGACAGCACCGCGAGCAGCAAGCGTCGCCTAAGCCTCATCGTGCCCATCCCACCTATGACCCCCGGATGGGGCCCGAGGTTCACCTGGGCCGGGTCAGGCGGCCGCTGCCAGTGCTCGCGACTCGCTTACCGCGAGGGCCCGCTTCTCTTCGTAGGCCTCGATGAACTTGAGCCAGAGCTCGCTGCGCGTGGGGAAGGGGGCGACCGCGTGGCCCAGCGTGGCGATCGGGACCTCGCCGACGACCGAGATCGTCGCCGCCTGCAGCAGGTCGGCGACGTCGGGCCCGACGAAGGTCGCTCCGATCAGCAGCTCGCGCTCGGCATCGACGACGAACCTGGTCGTCCCGGGCGCGCCGCGGCCGTGGAAGGCCGCCCCAGCGGTGCCGGAGGTCTTCAGGTCGATCGCCTCGGCCTCGATCCCGGCCTCCAGCGCAGCCTCCAGGGTGTGCCCGACCGCGGCGATCTGAGGATCGGTGAAGATCACCCGCGGGGCCGTCGGGCCATCTGAGGTCGCAGCGCCCCTTTCGGCGCAGATCGCGTTGGGATTCTGGGCGGAGGCTATGCACGAGGCGGGAGAACCGGTGCCGGCCGCCACTGCGCTCGACGCGGTCGACGTCGGCCAGTTCGCGCATATGCCGACGGCAAGCGGTCTCCTGTACAGCCGCGCCATCGTGCGGGCGGGTCTCGGCCGGCGGGAGGAGGCCGCCGACGACCTGCGCCGCTGCGGCGCCACGATGGAGGCCCTCAGGTGGCGCAACCCGACGATACTGCCCTGGCGCTCAGCGCTCGCCGGTGTGATCGCGGCCCACGAGCTCGACGGGGCCCGCACGCTCGTCGCCGAGGAGCTAGAGCTCGCTCGCACCAGCGGCCAGCCCCGGGCGATCGGCCGTGCGATGTACGGGCTCGCGCTCCTCGAGGACCCCGTCGACGTCGAGGGCCTGCGCGCGGCGGTTGCCGAGCTCGAGCGCTCCCCCGGGCGCCTCGAGCTCGCCAGGGCCCTCACCGACCTCGGGGCGGCGCTGTGACGCGCCAACCACCGGCGCGACGCCCGCGAGCCGCTGCGCCGGGCGCTCGACCTCGCTCACCCCGGCGGCGCGGTCACAGCGGCGCGGCGCGCCCGGGAGGAGCTGGTCGCGGCCGGTGGGCGCCCCCGCCGCATGGCCGCCCACGGCGCCGACGCCCTCACGCCCTCGGAGCGACGCGTGTCGCGCCTCGCCGCCGAGGGGCTCTCCAATCCAGAGATCGCTGAAACCCTGTTCGTCAGCCGCAAGGCGGTAGAGATGCACCTCAGCAACGCCTATCGAAAGCTCGACATCCACTCCCGCACGGAGCTACCCGAGGCGCTCCAGCCCGTCGACCCCGAGGCGATGCAGGAACCCTCGAACTGAAGGCGAAAAGCCTGCGCCGCCGTTACGGGCTGTCGAACGGGCAACTCGAGGGACTCGTTCAGCACGCTCACCGCGTGATTGCCTTGATCCACACACGACGATCGGCTCAAACAAATGACGTTGGGGCACGGATTGTGAGTTGCCCTCGTAGCGGCCAACGCGAAAGCGCGAACACTGCAACCCTCGGGCACCCGACTGGGGCCAAACCCTGGCTCCTGCTCGCCGATCTCGAGAATCGCCAGCTTTTCTGCGAGCCGGCAGTACCCGCGTGCCAGCGGCGAGAGTCTTGAGAGCACTGCCGCCTCGCTTGTGTCAACTACCTTGGGCGACCTAACTGTGAAGACACGCCCCGCACGGATCACTTGGCCGCCCCCGGTCCGCAGATTGCGAAGCCAATCCGACTCCTGGCCGTACACAACCGCGATGACCAGAGTCTGGTCACGCCTGAATGCCAGCACCGGCGTTCGGTACTGGCGGCTCAACCGTCTACCGCGGTGGAGGATGACCGCCCACGGTGGCAGGAACCATGCGTACAGGCCCTGGATGCGGTTGGTAACCAGCTTGTTGAAGCGCGCTACTCGTCGGGAGGGCTTCATCTCTTGCCCGACTGCCGGCGGGCTAGGACTCTAGCCACCGATCCCCGTGAGCGGCCCTGGCACCGAGACGGATCTGGTCACCGGGGCGTTCAGTTATTCAGGCTCGCGTATGGCCGAGCTCCTGATCGAGTCCGGGCGAGAGGTAAGAACCCTCACTCATCATCCG
>JBOGZE010000253.1:0-22159 GCA_050697055.1 Solirubrobacterales bacterium | reverse complement strand
GCACTCGAGTTCGGACCCGTCGAAGGCGACCTTCTTCCCCGCGGAACGCTCGGAGGCAAAGGGGACAACCTCGGCGGCCGGGAACCGGCGCTCGGCGAGCACCTCGAGGATCGTCGAGCCAACGGCGCCGGTGGCGCCGACCACTCCAACGCGGTACTGGCCGTTCGAAGCCATGGTCAAAGGGTACGGAGCGGAGACCGCGGCTAGGACGTGACCGTCGGCCGGTGCTCGCCGGTCGGGTCCTCCTTGCGGATCGCGTCCTCGCCGAGGTCGAAGGCCGCGTGCAGCGCCCTTACGGCATCCGGGACCTGGTCGCCGCGGATTACGCAGGAGATCTTGATCGGCGAGGTGGAGATCATCTCGATGTTGATCTCGTTGTCGCCGAGCGTCTGGAAGACCTTGGCGGCGACCCCCGGATGGCTGCGCATCCCGGCGCCGACGATCGATACCTTGCCCATCCCGGCGTCGGTCTGATGGCCCTCGACCGCGCCCAGCTGCTCGATCACCTGGACCGCGGTCGCCAGGTCGTCGTTCTCGACCGTGAAGGAGAGATCGGCGCCTCCATCGTGCGAGACCGGCTCGTTCTGGATGATCATGTCGACGTTGATGTTGGCGTCGGCGAGGGCGCCGAAGATCCGTCCGGCGACGCCGGGTTCGTCGCGGACGCCGGTGAGCGTCACGCGCGCCTCGTCGGTGGAGTGGGTGACCGCGGTTACGAGGGGTCGTTCCATCGTCTCTTCCTCTGAGGTGACGAGGGTACCTGGGCCCTCCTCCGAGGAGCCGCGGCAGTGGATGCTGACCCCGTGGTTGCGGGCGTATTCGACGGAGCGGAGCTGCAGCACCTTGGCCCCCGAGGAGGCCATCTCGAGCATCTCCTCGTAGGAGACCACCGGGAGCTTGCGAGCCTCGGGGACGATCCGTGGGTCGGCGCTGAAGACGCCGGCGACGTCGGTGTAGATCTCGCAGACCGGGGCGCCGAGGGCGGCGGCGAGCGCGGTGGCGGTGGTGTCCGAGCCGCCCCGGCCGAGCGTGGTGACGTCGCGGCTGTCTGTGGATACCCCCTGGAAGCCGGCGACGAGCACGATTGAGTCCTCCTCCAGGGCGGCGCGGATCCGGTCGGCGCGCACATCGATGATCCGTGCCTTGGTATGGGAGGAGTCGGTGACGATCCCCGCCTGGGAGCCGGTCAGCGAGATCGCCTTGTGGCCGAGGTCGTTGATCGCCATAGCGCAGAGCGCGCATGACTCGCGCTCGCCGATTGAGAGCAGCATGTCCATCTCCCGGGGGTCGGGACGCGACGAGATCTCGCGCGCAGCCTCCAGCAGGCGATCGGTCGTCTTGCCGCGCGCCGAGAGCACAGCGACCACCCGCTGGCCGCCCTCACGCGCGGCGATGATCCGGCGCGCGGCACGCTTCAGCTCATCGGTCCCGGCCACCGATGTGCCGCCGAACTTCATCACCACGATCTCGCCGTTTCTGCTCTCGGCCATGGCGACTGAGAATAGGCGAGCGCTCCGCCGCCGCGCTCGTGTGATGCAGGTCACACACCACTATGTATCGGATTGATATATCTAGGCCAATGCAGTTGAGCGCAACGGCAAAGGTGATTCTCGGGATGCTCGCCGCCCGCCCGCGCTCGGGCTACGAGATCAAGCAGCTGGTCGACAACTCGGCGCGTTTCTTCTGGGCCGCCAGTTACGGCCAGATCTACCCGGAGCTGGAGCGGCTCGAGGACGAAGGCCTGGTCGCCGGCAGCGACGCCTCTCAGGGCGCCCGCCAGCGCACCGTCTACAAGCTGACCGCGAAGGGAAAGCGCGCCGCCCGCGAGTGGATCGATCGCGAGCCCCAGGTGTTCGAGCTTCGCGACGAGGGTCTGCTCGAGCTCTTCTTTGCCGGCTCGATCGAGCCCGGCCGCACCGCCGAGATCGCCCGCGAGCGGGCGGCGGTGGCGGCGGAGACCGCCTCTCAGCTGAGGGCCCTCGAGGAGATGGTTCACGGCAGCGAGCAGGCGGACGGGCCCGACTACAGCAGCGATCCGGGGTCGGAGACCGTGCTGCGCTATGGGATCGAGATGAACGAATGGGCGGCGGATTGGTTCGAGCGCGCCGCCCGGGACCTTGAACGGAGGTAGAGATGTTCAACGCACTTGCATCGCTGGCAGAGAGGCGCGGCCGCCGGGTCGTCATCCTCGCGGTCATCTTCTTCGGGGTCGCGGGTGCGCTTGGCGGTACGGTCGCCGACAAGCTCGATCCTTACGGCGCCGACGACCCCGCGACCGAGAGCGTGATCGCGGACGATCGGGCCGAGGCGGGCGGCTTTCGCGAGGCGAGCGTGATCGTTCTGATCGATGACGCATCGCCGACGCAGGCATCCGGCCAGGACCGGATTCGAGCGATCGAGCAGCGGCTAATGGCCAACCCCGACGTGGCGACGGTCAACGGATACCTCGAGACCCAGAGCCCCGACTTCGTCTCCAAGGACGGCAACTCCACCTACCTCGCCGTCAGCCTGAAGCCGACGGACGACGACGAGCTTCAGGACGCCGGCAGCCGGATCGAGGATGAGCTCGCGGGCGAGCCCGGCGTCACCGTCGGCGGCTACGCCCTTGCCAACGAGCAGGTCAACAAGCAAGTCGAGAACGACCTCCGTACGGCCGAGATGCTGGCCTTCCCACTGCTGTTCCTGCTCTCCCTGCTCTTCTTCCGCAGCCTGGTCGCCTCGCTGCTGCCGCTGATGATCGGAGCCCTGGCGATCGTCGGCACCTTCCTGCTGCTCCGGATAGCGAGCGAGCTCGGCTCGATCTCGATCTTCGCCCTGAACCTGACCACGGGGCTGGGCCTGGGCCTGGCGATTGACTACAGCCTCTTCGTCGTCTCCCGCTATCGGGAGGAGATCGCCAAGTCGGGGCCCGGGCTCGAGGCGATGAGGCGGACGATGGCGACCGCGGGCCGAACAGTCCTCTTCTCCTCGCTGACGGTGGCGGCGGCGCTCGCCTCGCTGCTGGTCTTCCCGCAGCGCTTCCTCTATTCGATGGGCCTGGGCGGCTCGCTGGTGGCGCTCCTCGCGGCGACGATCGCGCTCACCGTGCTGCCGGCGGTCCTGGCGCTGCTCGGAAACAGGGTCAACGCGCTCGCTCCGGCGTTCCTCCAGCGCCGCGCCGACCGCGACGCCCGCCCCGCCGAGGAGGGCTTCTGGTACCGGCTCTCGCGTTTCGTCATGCGCCGTCCAATCCCGGTCGCGACCTTGAGCGCGGCGTTCCTGATCGTGCTCGGAATCCCCTTCCTCAACCTCAAGTTCACCTCGGTCGACGCCTCGGTCCTCGGGGAGGAGCACACCGCCCGGCAGGTGGACGACGTCCTGAAGACGGAGTTCCCGCCCAACCGGGAGGCCCCCGTTCGCCTCCTCGTCCAGAACGCCTCCCCGGCCGCGGTGGCCCAGGTCCAGAGCCAGGTTCGCGAGGTCGACGGGATCGTCCAGGTCAACCCCCCGCGACCGCTCCGCGGTGGAAACGCCGCGGTCGAGGCGATCGAGGACAGCTCGTTCAACTCCGACCGCGGCCGCGAGATCGTTCGCGACATCCGTGACCTTCCCGAGCCGGCCGGCTCCGAGGTGCTGGTCAGCGGCACCGCGGCGCACTTCATCGACTTCCAGGAGAGCCTCAAAGACCATCTGCCGATCGCCGGGGCGATCGTCGTGGTCGCCACCCTGATCGTCCTCTTCCTGATGACCGGTTCGGTGGTCCTGCCCGTGAAGCAGCTGCTAATGAACGTGCTCAACCTGACCGCGGTCTTCGGGATCCTCGTCTTCATCTTCCAGGACGGCCGGCTCGAGGGGCTGCTCGACTACACGGGCCAGGGCGCTCTCGAGCAAACGATGCCGATCCTCCTGTTCGCGGTCGCCTTCGGGCTCTCAACCGACTACGGGGTCTTCCTTCTCTCCCGGATCAAGGAGGCCCGTGACGCCGGAGCCAGCGACTCCGAATGCATCGCGATCGGGCTGGAGCGAACCGGGCGCATAGTCACCGCCGCGGCGCTGCTATTCGCGATCGCGATCGGCGCCTTCGCCACCTCGCAGATCATCTTCATCAAGCAGAACGGGATCGGCACGGCGCTCGCGGTGCTCCTCGACGCGAGCATCATTCGCGCCCTGCTCGTTCCCTCGCTGATGGAGCTGCTCGGGCGCTGGAACTGGTGGGCGCCGAGGCCGCTGCGCCGGCTCCACCAGCGGATCGGACTCGACGAGACGCTGCCCGAACGCGCCTGAACGCCTCATTGCCTGTCCCGACGCCGGGTATGACTATGCTCACCCGTTCGTGACCATCGCCACGGCCATATTCCTGATCGCCGCGGGCGCGGTACTGCGCTACGCGCTCAACGTCGAGTCCGACGTGATCAACATCCAGACCGTCGGGCTGATCCTGATGATCGCCGGCGGCGCCGGCCTGGCCCTGTCGCTTCTCTACGATCTCGTCCAGTCGGGCGGCAAGAAGGACGAGTACCCGCAGCGCAGCGGCTACGACGACCCCACCCGCCGCCTCTAACCGCCAGCCGAGGCCAGGGCGAGACGCCGCTCGAGGCCCACGTAGAGCCCGATCGCGGCCATCATCAGCCCGGCGAGTCCGGCGACGTAGAGCCAGCGCCCGGCATCGTCATCGAAGTTGCTCCAGCCAAGCGCGGCAGCGGTCAGCGGCAGCGCCGTCCCGGCGGCCACGTGAAGGACCAGCGGGCGCCAGCCGCTCCAACGCCGCTCTCGGGAGACGACCAGGAAGCCAAGCCCCGGCGCGGCGATAAATGCAGAGAGCACCCGCGCGGTGAGGTCGCTGAGCTGCCAGGGCCAGATCTCGATCGCTAGATCCGGGGCGCAGAAGATCACCAGGGCGAAGGCGAGCATCCCTGCGCCGAGGGCGCCAGCGACCAGCCGAACCCGGGCCGGCACCTCGAGATCATCGGGCTCCGGTGTGCCGGGGTCCGTGCGCCGGTTGACCAGGTACAGCGCCGGGACCAGGAACGGCGTGGTCGCGTAGAGGAAGACCCAGACGAAGAAGGTCAGCTGGTCGTGGTGAAAGACCTCCCAGCTGATGATCGTGGCGATGCCGAGCATCGCGGTGAACAGGGTGATGCCGGGGAAGTAGGCCGCGAACTCATGCCAACGCTCGCCGCGGGCGAGCGAGAAGAACCAGTAGCCGCCGGCCAGGTAGGCGGCGCCCATGAACAGCGCGGTTTCATCCGGGCGGATCGTCCAGGCGAAGAGCTCCTCGGTCTCGCTCGGGAACAGGTAAAGGATCGCCCACGCGACCACCAAGACGCCGGTGACCAGTACCGCGGTGATCCGGGTGACCGGGAGGATGCGGTCGTCCCGGCTCACCCGAGCGTTCGGCGGCCGGCCAGGGCCTTGCCGAGGGTGACCTCATCCGCGTGCTCGAGGTCGGCCCCGACCGGGAGGCCGCTCGCAAGCCGGGTGACGGTCACGCCCCCCATTTCCGCATCTCCTCCGCTTCGCGTCCGGGGCTGCTCGCGTAACGCCTCGGCGATGTGGAGCGCGGTCGCCTCGCCGGTGGTGGTCGGGTTGGTGGCGAGGACCACCTCGCTCACCTCGGCGTCCACCCGCTCGAGCAGCTCGGCGATCTTCAGGTCCTCGGGGTCGATCCCGTCGATCGGGGAGAGCGCCCCACCGAGCACGTGATAGACGCCGCGGTACTCACCGGTGCGCTCGATCGGGATCACGTCAGCGGGCTCCTCGACCACGCAGATCAGGGAGCGGTCGCGGCGGGTGTCCTCGCAGATCGAGCAGCGAGGGCCCTCGGCGAGGTTGAAGCAGATCTCACAGAGGCCGACCTTCTCCTTCACCTCACGGATCGAGTCGGCGAGCGCCAGCGCCTCTCCGTCCTCGGCGCGGAGCAGGTGGAAGGCGAGCCGCTGCGCGGTGCGCTGGCCGATTCCCGGCAGCCGGGAGAGCTCGGCGATCAGGCGGCTGATCGGTCCCGCGTACATGGGTCCAGCGTAGATGGCGGGTCAGGCGCCCGGAAGTCCAGGCATGCCGGGCAGCCCCCCGCCCATGCCGGCGATCCCGCCGAGCTTGCTGGAGGCGAGCTCCTGGGCGGAGCGCAGGCCCTCGTTGACCGCCGCGGTGACCATGTCCTGGAGCAGCTCGGGGTCATCCGGGTCGATTGCCTCCGGCGAGATCGTGATCGCTCGCAGCTGGAGGTCGCCGCTCATCGTCACCTTGACCATGCCGCCACCGGCGCTCGCCTCGACCGTTTCGTCCTTGAGCTGTTCCTGGGCCTTTGACATCTCGGCCTGCATCTGCTGGACCTGCTTCATCAGCTGGCCCATGTCCGGTCCCTTCGGCATCAGCCTGCCTCCTCATGAGGCTCGTCCACGACCTCGCTGGCGTCGAACTTGGCCTTGAGCAGCTCGATGATCTCCTCCTCCGCCATCGCCTTCGCGCCCTCGCCCTCCCGCGGACCCTCGGGCTCGCCGTCGATCAGCTCGTAGACGGGTCTCAGGCGAGCGCCGAATATCGCCTGCAGCGACTCGGCCATCCGCTCAATGTTGCCCTGCGCCTCCGCCTTCCGCTTGTTGAACTTGGCGGAGGCGGGAAAGCCGATCCGCAGCAGCGAGCGCTCCTCGTCGACGCCCAGCGGGCGTGCACCGTCGAAGAGGCTGGAGAGCATCTCCGAGCCCGACTCCCGCACGTGATCGACCACCGCCGGCCACAGCTCGATCATCCGGCCGATGTCCACGGTTGTGATCGCAACGCCTATGGCGGCCGTGGTCTTTGCAGCTTCAACGTGCTGCGGCCGAACGGCAGGCCCGGCGTCGGCGGTCCGGTCGCTGGAGGGAGCGTCCCACTTGTGCTCTGGCGGGTCGGCGGCCGCCGCCTCAGCCGGACGCTCCCTGGTGTTGTCGCCCTCGGAGGCCGGTGCATCATCGACCACGCTGCTGCCCGCGTTCGGGGAGGCGGCGGTCGCCGGCCCGCCGTCGCCGGTGGGCCGCTGTTCGAGCTGCTCGATCCGCCGAAGCAGCGCCTCGCGCGAGCTGTCAAGCGACGGGGTGGCAACCTTGAGCAGCGCAACCTCGAGGCTTAGGCGCGGGTCGTCGCCCTCGCGCATCGCCGCAACCGCGGCGGAGAGCGAGTCGATCGAACCGATCAGCTGGGCATCGCCGATCCCCTTCGCCTGCTCGGCGAGCCGCTCCGGCTGGGCGACGGTAACGGTGAAGGACTCCGGCACCTCGCCGGTGGCCCGGGCGACCAGCAGCTGACGCAGGTGGGCGATCAGGTCGCGGGCGAACTGCCCGAGATCGCGGCCCGAGCGCGACAGCCGCTCGACCGCCTCCAGCGCCGCCCGGGCGTCGCCGGAGGCCAGCGCGTCGGTGGTGTCGAAGAGCAGCTCAGCGTCGGCCGCCCCTAGCAGCTCCACCACCTCCTCGGTGGCGACCGTGGGGCCGCCGAAGGCGACCAGCTGGTCGAGGGTGCCGAGGGCGTCGCGGAAGCTCCCCGAGGCGGACCGCGAGATCAGCGCGACGGCGCCATCGTCGACCTCGATCTGCTCGGCGTCCGCGACCCGGCGAACCACCTCGGCGATCTGCTCAAGCGAGGGGCGCTGGAAGTCGAAGCGCTGGCAGCGATCGACGATCGTCGCCATCACCTTCTGCGGTTCGGTGGTCGCGAGGACGAAGACGGTGTTCGGGGGCGGCTCCTCCAGCGTCTTCAGGAAGGCGTTCCAGGCCTCCTTGGTCAACATGTGGGCCTCGTCGAGGATGTAGACCTTCCAGCGCCCCGCCGCCGGCGCGAAGCCGACTCGCTCCCTTAGCTCGCGAACGTCGTCGACGGAGCGGTTGGAGGCGGCGTCCATCTCGATCACGTCCAGCGAAGTGCCCGCGGCGATCGTCCGGCAGGGCTCGCACTCCCCGCAGGGCTCCAGGGTGGGCCCGTGGACGCAGTTGAGCGACCTGGCGAGGATCTTCGCCATCGAGGTCTTCCCGGTGCCGCGAGAGCCAACGAAGAGGTAGGCGTGGTGGACGCGGTCCTTCTCCACGGCGTTGGAGAGAGTGCGGACCACGTGCTCCTGCCCGACCACCTCGGCGAAGCTCTGCGGGCGGTGGCGGCGATAAAGGGAGGCTGCTTCGGCCATCGCGAGCGAGTCTACCCAGCGGCCGGAACGCAACCCCGGCGCTCGCGGGCGATTCCCGGAGCGTCCGTAAGATCCCGCCGTGGCTTACGACGAGCAGCTCGCTGATCGGGTCCGAGACCTGGTCTCCGCACACAGCGAGGTCAGCGAGCGCAAGATGTTCGGCGGGATCGCCTTCATGATCGGGGGCAACATGGCCGTCGGCGTGCTCGGCGAGGACCTGATCGTTCGCCTCGACCACGACGAGTCGGAGAAGGCGCTGGCGGAGCCCGGCGTGCGGGAGTTCGACTTCACCGGCCGGCCGGCAAAGGGAATGGTCTACGTGGCGCCGGAACAGACCTCGGACGACGGCTCGCTCGCCGGCTGGGTCGAGGCCGGCGCCGGCTACGCGGCCACACTGCCTGAGAAATACACGGGTCGCTCCTCATGAAACGGGTCGCTGCTCCTGAAACGGGTCGCTCCTGGCGGAGCGTCCTCGCATTACGCCCTCGCATCACCCTCGCATCAAATGGACCGTGCACCCGTCGTCGAGAAGGAGCACCCAGGCGTGTCCGCCGTGTTTGGCTCGGGCCAGGCTGGTCTGCATCACATGCCGGGCATCGCTTAAGGCTGCTTCCTTCCGGACCTGACCTGGTTCGCGGGCCGGCATTGCGCAGGACCTGGCCTTCAACGCCGCCCGCGGCGGCCCGGCTCCAAGTGCCGGACCCTCAGACGGGAATTCAGCCCCGCTAGAGCGGATTGCGGATACAGGGCACCGCTAATTCCCCGCCTAGCACGGTCCACCCACAATCCTAGGGCCTCCGGGGTGACTGGGCACTAGTCGCGCGGAATGAAGAGCCGGAACGGCAGGGTGAGCAGCAGAATCCCGAGCATCACCACGACGCCGCAGAGGATCGCTCCCGCCAGCTTCGAGTCGAAGGGCGTCCAGGGTGACTGGCCAACCGAGATCGCCGGACCCGAGTCGACCGAGGGAGGCTCGGGCGCGGGCGCGGCTGCCACCTGCCGCGGCTGGGGGCCGCTGATGTCGTCCGTCGCCGCGACCAGATAGTCGCCGGCGGTGGGCACGTCGATCTTCCCCCAGGGCTCGTGGCCACGGTCGCCGCTGGTCGAGCCGAAGAGCCAGCTGGGAACGTCGTCGACCGCGAGCTCGTCGCCGTCGCCGGCCGGTGTCACCCCGACCTCGAGCCCCGCCGGCTGGTCATCGATGATCGTGGAGTCGCCGCTGCGGTGGGCGTTGTTCTCGAAGTTGAGCCGTACATCGCCCTCCGGCATCGCCAGCACCGCCTCGCCCGGGACCGCGACCTCCCCGTAGCGGTCGTGGTCGCGCGGGAAACCGCCGAGCGTGTACCAAGCGATCGCCAGGCCGACCGCGAGCAGCAGCCCGAGCCCGATCATGAACGGCCCGATCCAGAAAGAGGCGCGCTGGTAGAAGGGCTTGTCCGGGGTGGCGGGCCCGCTCGGCCCCTGGCTGGCTCCGATCTGCTCCATCGCGGCGGCGAGTCTACGTGCCGGGCCCGAACGGTAAGGCTGTCGATCTTGGCCGGTGCCGTTCGTCGTTAGGGTGATGCGGCGAATCGCGCCGCCCGAGAGAAGGAGACAGCGATGAAGTACCTGTGCACGATCTACGGCGACGAGAGCGCCCTGGCGAGCGCCAGCCCCGAGGAGATGAAGGCGACGCTGGACGCCTACGCCGCGTTCGGCGAGGAGGCGAAGGACAAGATCCTCGGCGGCGAGGGGCTGGAGCCGACCTCGGCCGCAACCACCGTGCGCGTCCGCCGCGGCGACCGTGAGGTCACCGACGGGCCCTTCGCCGAGACCAAGGAGCAGCTCGGCGGCTTCTACCTGCTCGAGTGCAAGGATCTCGACGAGGCGATCGAGTGGGCGGCAAAGATCCCGGGCGCGCAGTTCGGATCGGTCGAGGTGCGGCCGGTGATGAACTACGAGGCGGCGGGCTGAGCCGGCCCGCCGGGCGTGGCCTCGGGGTCGGGAGGATCCGCAGAGCCTGGTCGATCGTCTGTTCCGGCGTGAGTCGGGACGGGCGATCGCCTCCCTGATCCGCGTCCTCGGCGACTTCGACCTCGCCGAGGAGGCGGTGCAGGAGGCGTTCGTGGTCGCGATGCAGCGGTGGCCCGAGCGCGGGGTACCCGACAACCCCGGCGCCTGGATCACCACCACCGCTCGCAACAAGGCGATCGACCGCCTCCGCCGGGAGCGGCGCCTCGTGGAGAAGCGAGGGGAGCTCCGCGCGCTCGAGCTCCTCGGCCCGTCCGCCGAGGAGGAAGCCACCGAGATGGAGACCGCGATCCCAGACGACCGGCTGCGGCTGATCTTCACCTGCTGCCATCCGGCGCTGGCGCCGGAGGCCCGGGTGGCACTCACCCTGCGCACGCTCGGGGGACTCTCCACCCCGGAGATCGCCCGGGCCTTCCTCGTCTCCGAGCCGGCCATGGCCCAGCGGCTGGTGCGAGCAAAGCGCAAGATCAAGGTTGCGCGAATTCCCTACGAGGTGCCGGAGGACCACGACCTTCCGGACCGGCTGCGCTCGGTGCTCGCGTCGCTGTATCTGATCTTCAACGAGGGCTACGCCGGCACCTCGGACGAGGCGCTGGTCCGCCGCGAGCTCTGCGCCGAAGCGATCCGCCTCGCCGGGGTCCTCGTCGCGCTGATGCCCGACGAGCCCGAGGCCCTCGGCCTGCTGGCGCTGATGCAGCTTCAGGACTCGCGCCGCGACGCCCGCCTTGATTCCGAGGGGTCGCTGGTCCTGCTCGACGAACAGAACCGCTCGCTCTGGGACCGCGACCAGATCGAGTCGGGTTTGGCGCTGGTCGAACGCGCCGGGCGCGTCGGACCGCCCGGCCCGTATCTCCTGCAGGCGGCGATCGCCGCCGAGCACGTGCGCGCGAAGACCGCCGCCGAGACCGACTGGTCCCGGATCGCCGCTCTCTATGAGCTGCTGGCGCGGGCGCAGCCGACCTCGGTGGTCGAGCTGAACCGGGCGGTTGCGGTGGCGATGGCCGATGGCCCGGAGCGCGGCCTGGAGCTGCTCGACGATCCCGAACTGGCGGAAGAGCTCGACCGCTACCACCTCTTCCATTCCGCCCGCGCCGAGCTCCTGCGGCGGGCCGGCCGCGGCGGCGAGGCCGCCGAGGCCTACGCTCGGGCGCTGGAGCTGGCGAGCAACCCGGTGGAGTGGGCGTTCCTGGAGCGCAGGCTCGAAGGACTCGACCCCGGCTGACGGTTGACCCGGCCAGTCCCCTTAATAACGAGGGTTCGGGACAGCCGTATCATCACCCGTCCCGGGCGCGTAGCTCAGTGGGAGAGCGCTCGCTTCACACGCGAGAGGTCGCTGGTTCGAAACCAGCCGCGCCCATTTCCTCGTTCGGCATCAGAGAGCCAAATCTCGAGGCTGAGTGCTCGCCAAATGGCGAGCGCTCGCAAATGGCGCGAGAGCTTTCGTGCCTGAACTCGAGCCTCCTCCGAACTCAGAACGAACGTCGATCGCGCCGCCGACGTGGCCGCCATGATGGATCGGGTGCCGACGATCAGCCGCTTCTTCGGGATCTCGATCGCCATGTACTCAGCGATCACGGCCATCCGCACTCCCACGCCCGCCACCCCGAGGGCGAGGCCAAGGTCCGGATCGACGACCTCGAGGTGATCGACAGCACCTGCCCCGGCGCCAGCTGCGCCTGGTACTCGTCTGGGCCGAGGTGCACCAGGACGAGCTGACCGAGAACTGGCGCCGGGGCGCACGCCGGTGAGACACTTAGGCAGATCGAGCCCCTGCGATGAGCGGCCTCACTCCCGACATAACCGGCGTCCGCGTCGTCAAGCACGGGGTCCTGGAGCTGACCTTCGCCGACGGGCTCGAGGGCGAGGTCGAGGTCCTCGAGCGCATGCACGGACCGGTCTTTGAGGACGCTCGCACCCCGACCGGCTTCGAGAAGGTCATGGTAGATCCCGAATCCGGGACCGTCGTCTGGCCTGGCGGCGCCGACCTCGCTCCCGACACGCTCTATGAGCGGGTGCGCACGGGGGCTTGGCCAGAGCCAAACGTGCCCGCCTGAGCACACTCCACTGCTGGAATTCGTGGAGAGGAGCAGCATCCGCGGGCCAACTTCGGGGCGCCGGCGATGCCCCTCGCACGCGGGAGCAGGAGCGCCGCAATCAGGCGTAAGCGGAAAGCGGGTCGAGACAGGGGCCTTGTGTAGCGCAGGCCCAGGCGAAGCAACCGAGGCGGGGCGCCACCTCGCAGAGCGCCTGCCAAGGAGAGTGGCGGGACCTACGAGCCGGTCGCCACTGCCCCCGGGAGCCGCACTGCCTGCTCTGCGTCAACGCCGAAGTGCGAGCTTTCGCTCGAGCCCCCAGCGTTGAACCGACGCACTCCCGTGCCGCGTCCACGGAATCCCGATCCCCAGTACTGCCACCTGAACCGTCTGCGAGACGAATCACGCGCGGGGTGGGTCGTGCTTATGCGCCGGCCTGCCCGTCCGCGCTTGTCCCAGCCCCTCGAGTTCGCGCTCGATCGCGGTTGCGAGTCCCCCAAGCGGAGGCGCGACACCGGGGTCCGAGCACAGCCCGATCGCGATCCGCCCGGCGAACGAGATCGCGGTGATGCGCAGCGCGTGCCGCTGGGCGGGCTCGGCAAAGGTGAGAAGTTCGCGCGCCGAATGGTCTGCGACGCTGATGGGCTCTGGCGGGCCGCGCAGGTTGGAGATCTCGACCGTGAACGCGTGCGGGTCGGCGACGAGCCCCTCGATCGGTCGGGACAGCGGCCCGACCGCCCGCAGGTCGTGGATGAACCGATGCAACGTCTCCGCGTCGGTCCGCTTCCGCACCCTTGTCTGAGCGCCGATCGTCTCGAGGCGAGCGCGCGGGTCACGCTCCGAAGCGGCCAGATCGACGAAGAAGAACGAGTCTCGGTTGCCGATCCGTGGGTCCTCCCCCTCGGGGTGCATGCTGACCGGGACCTTGGCGCGGAGCCGCGCGCCTCCAGGCCGCAGCCAGGCTCGCAGGCCTCCCCCGATCGTGGCCAGCAGGACGTCGTTGACGGTCGCTCGAGGGTGGCTGGCGTGCGCGATCTGTCTCGCGGCCGCGAGCGAGACGTGCGCCCACGCCACCTCACGCCGCCTGCCGATTCGGGCATCCAGCGCCGTTGTCGTCGCTGGCGTGCCGCCTAGCTCCCGCCACAGAACACGACGCAGCAGCGCGAACCCTCGGACCCGATCCCGCCATTCGTCCACGTGCGCAAGCGGGGAGGCGAGCGCCTCGCGGAGCTGCTGCGACCGGTAGCGCAACCCGTCCGCGAGAAGCGCGGCCGCTCTCGGCTCCGGGGCGCTGCAGGCCGGTGGCGCGGACGGCGGCTCGGACCACAGCAGGTGCCTCATGATCCTGATCGCAGCCCGGCCGTCGGCCATCACGTGATGGAAGCGGCACAGGACCGCCGCCCTTCCGTCGGCCAGCGGGCCGAGGAGCTCGATCGCCCACAGCGGGTGCTCGGGATCCAGGCGCTCGGTCATCGCGGCCGCGATCGACTGCCGCAGCCCCTCGTCCCCCGCTGAGAGCGGCTCCCTCGACCGTACGTGCCGCCCGAGCTCGAAGTCCGGGTCGGGAACCCAGGCCGGGGCGGCAATGTGGAGCGGCGTCGCGCGGAGTCGCTGGCGCATCCGCGGCTCGGCGTCGAGGCCCGCGGCTACCCGCTCGCGCAGGCGCTCGAGCCGGAGCTCGGACCCGTCCGCAGCCCGCTCGACGAGCAGCACCTTCAGCGTATGGCCGAGGATCACGGGCGACACGATCCTGAGCAACGCCATGTCCTCGCGCCCGAGCCGCTCGAGGCGAGCGATCGCCGGTGGGCGGGGGAGGCGCGTGCTCATCGTCGATCCCCCCGCGCGCTCGGGCAGGACGGGTGGCGCCGGGTCGCAGCCGAGCCGGCGCCTTCGCACCGTCTGCCGGCATGCTTTATCCGGTGGACAATCGAGGAGTCGAGATCGCAAGGGCGGCGGGCTACGCTCTGCGGCGCCGCCTGGTCCCGCCGGTTGCCGCCGTGCTCGGGCAGAGGAATGCCATCGAGAGCAGCGCCCCCGACGGCCCCGACCCCTACGGCGATGCCGACCCGGCCTGGCTCAAGATCGACTGGCGCGAGCACCTTTACACGGTCGACCTCGGTGGCACGCCGGTCACCTACGTCGAGATCGGCGAGGGTCGTCCGATTATCTTCATCCACGGCCTCTCCGGATCGTGGCAGAACTGGCTCGAGAACATCCCGGTCCTCGCGAATCGCGGCTTCCGGGCCCTGGCGCTCGACCTGCCCGGGTTCGGCGCCAGCCCACTGCCGACATGGCCGATCTCGGTCCCAGCGTATGGCAGCCTCGTCAACGACTTCTCCCTCGAGCTCAACCTCCACGCCGTGACACTAGTCGGCAACTCGATGGGGGGATTCATCTGCGCCGAGGTGGCGATTGGCGATCCGACGTGGGTCGAGCGCCTTGTCCTCGTCTCGGCAGCCGGGATCAGCCACGCAACCATGAAACACCACCCCGCGGAGATCTCGGCGCCGCTCGGGCCGCTGATCGAGCCGGTATCGGTGCGACTACGCGATGCGAGCATGCGATGGCCCAGGCTCCGCGACATCGCCTTCGGCAACGTGTTCCGCCACCCGCAGCGGATCCCGCGCGAGCTGCTGTGGGAGTTCTGGCAGGGCGGGACCGACTCTCCCGGGTTCATGCCAGCCGTCCGCGCTCTCACGGGATACGACTTCCTCCACCGACTCGAGCGGATTGCGGTGCCGACGCTGATCGTCTGGGGCCGCGACGACCAGATCGTCCCGGCCCGCGACGCGGCCGGCTACCACGCGCGCATCCGCGAGTCCGAGCTCGCGATCTTCGCCGACTGTGCCCACGTTCCGATGGCCGAGCGTCCGGTGCGCTTCAACCGCCTCGTGGAGCGATTCGCCGACGCCCGCTAGCGATCTCGGCTCGCATCCCGAAGTCCAGAAACCGCAGGGTAGCGGAGGCTTCCCGAGCAGCGGGCCCGATGCGTGTCACGCGACTACCCGCGCATAGTCGAGCGAGGCTCGCCTGTCTAGATGATCAGGTCGCTTCCGCCTCCACGCGGGAGTAGGAGTCCCGCTTGGCGGCGATTTCGCTTCTCCTTAGCGCGACGAGGGGCACTGCCGCCCCCCCACTGCTCAGTTCCGCGCGTTCCGGGAGCGAGACAGTTCGCTCCGAGGCGATGAGAGCTCGCTACTTGCCGACCCCCTCAGGCACGATGCGGACGCCTCGCTCGTACCAGTTCCCTACCGGCACCTCCGCGATCAGGACCTCGGTCTCACTCCGAAAACTCTCGCCCTTGACTTCGACGACCGCGTTGATCAGGCCCTCGGCCAGCTGCTCGCGCTCGTCAGCTGAGAAGACTCCCTCGAGAAGTCGTGCCTCGATCAATGGCATCGCTCAACCTCCTTCGCTGTGGCGCTGCACACTAGCGTCACACACACTCCTCCATCACGCGCAAAGTGCTCCCCGCACGCGAGAGCGGGAGCGGCCCAGCGACGCGCGAAAACGTCACTTGCCCCTGCTATGGGACAAGCGGCTATTGGCGAGATCGCAGAAGCCGCAACGTCGTCTGGCTTGAGACTCTCGCTCAAACGCCGCCTCGGCCCGCCCTGCCCGAAACGGTGCCACCACTTGTGGTCCCTACCGCGCCGCCGAGTGTCCCGGATCACGGGCGGAATGGGGGCGGGCGGCCGCGTTTCGCTTGCTTGGTCTGCGGTCTGGACGATTCGGAGCCTTCACGGGCCGGCGCGCGAGCTCAGAGCCGCATCGGCGTCGGGTTCCAAGGCTGCGACGGCGGATGCGAGGCTCGGCGCCTGTCCTGCCGACGCCGTGACGACCTCGAACGTCTTTCCGCGCGCGTCTGGGAGAAAGAGCAGTTGCGTGCAGACATCGGCGAGGTCCGCCCGTGAGATCCGGCCCTCGGCCGTATCGCCCTGCGACACGGCCAGCGGCTCACCGCCAGCCCCATCCGTGAGCCAGCCGGGACGGATGATGCAGTACGGAAGCCGAGAGCCTCGGATGACCTCTTCGGCCCTTGCCTTCCATCCCAGGCTCGTCGGCTCCACATCTTCGTAATGGTCCGGACGGCTGGCGTAGATGGTGGAGACGAAGACAACGAGGTCGACGTCCGCGGAGCTCGCCTGCTGGATGAGATGGCGGGTGCCGTAGTAGTCGACAATCTCGGCGCTGTTGTCCCGCTCCGCGCTGCAGCAGGCAACGCTGATCACACTGCGCACGCCGGCCATCGGCTCCGTCAGCGTCTCACTACGGCGAACGTCTCCAACGAATTGCGGCACGTCTCGTGGAAGGACCTCGCGGCCCTTGGCCGGATCTCGGACCAGTGCGTGAACGGAAACGCGGCGCTCCAGCAGGCGCCCGACGATCAGGCGGCCGGTCCGACCGGTTGCTCCGACGACCAGGACGGGACCTTCGGACATCTTCCCGGGCATCGTCTCCTTCCTCTCTCGAGACACGTTACTCCGACCGGCGACTTGCGGCCATCCGACGAACGGCTCGCGGGGAAGGCGCGCGCTCCCGACTCGTTTCGTACCTCGGCTGGGCGCAGCCGAGAGGCTGCTGCCGCCAGCAGCTAGCCGGTGCCTCCTCTGCGCGAAACCGAGCACTGAAAGGCGGCAGTGCCCCTCGTCGCGCAAAGGAGGACTCAACGGCTGGCGGTCGTGGCGAGCGTGACCGGGCTAGCCCTAGAGCGGGAGCAGAGCGCTGTCAAAGTTCCCAGCGGTTTCTGCCGGCTTGAGAGGCTCCAGGGGTGCCCTGATCGGGCTGAACCTCGCGGCGCGAGGCGAGGGAAAGTGTTTTGTGACTTTAGTCACTAAGTGACCCGAGTCACATCCCCGGCCCCGCGTATCTGAAAGGGTCACCGCACCAGTCCGAGAGGGGGAGCGTGATGAGAGCACCGGCGACGAGCTTCGCTCACCGGGTGTCCGGGGCGATCGGAGTGTTGATCGTCGCCGCCACCGGATCGGGACTGCTCCTTCTGGGCCCCGCCGAGGCGCAGGCGGTGATCACCGAGCCGATCCCCGCCGAGGTCGGGCCGGCGCCGCCCCCGATTCCCGCCCTGCCCCCCGCCGGCGACACCGCGCCGCCGGCGGCGGCGATCGGCGATCCGATCACGCCCGAGGCGACGTGCGGGGACTGGTACCGGCAGGGCAATTACGGCGATCGCTGGCCGGCCGGCTCGACCTGGTGGGAGTATCGGTGCACCCGCAGCGACTACTACTACTACAGCAACTGCACCGTGGGGGCCTGTCCCGCCTTTTGCCCGGAGTGCTACTGGGAAACGTGGGAGTGGACCGACTACTTCTACTGGGACGGCTCGGCTGCCGTCTTCTACGGCGAGTCCTACTCCTATTCGCTCATCAGCGAGGGCGACTTGTGGCCGCCTTACACGTCGTCGTACTGGTGGGACGCTGCGACCGCGCGGTGGTACAACCTCAGCCAACATTCGCTCACCGTGTCGAAAGACGGGACCGGCTCCGGCACGGTCACCTCGAGCCCGGCCGGGATCAGCTGCGGCGATAGCTGCCAGGCGAGCTTCGACGCCGGCACCCTCGTCACCCTGACCGCGAGCCCCGACGCCTCCTCCACCTTCAGCGGCTGGTCGGGGGCCTGCTCGGGCACCGGTACTTGCCAGGTGACCATGGACCAGGCCCGCTCGGTGACCGCGACCTTCGCCGTGAACATGCCGCCGCACGCGAGCTTCACCGTCGCGTGCACCCGACTGACTTGCACCTTCAACGGGAGCAGCTCGACTGATCCCGATGGGTCGATCGCGACCTACGCCTGGGACTTCGGTGACGGCAGCAGCGGCAGCGGCGCCACCGCCGAGCACACCTACGCCGCGCCCGGCACCTACACGGTGATGCTGAGGGTGACCGACGATGACGGCAGCTCCGCCGCGGACTCCAAGCTCGTCACGGTTTCGAAAAAAACCCGCCGCTGAGCGACCCCCGAGTCCTGTCCTTAAACCACCGAGCGAGGTAAACGGTCCCTCCCTCGGTCCACCGCCTGGGGTCCGGGCGGGGAGGCCAGTGTCGCTCGCCCCCGTGCGGTGAAGTGCGGCGGCGGGAGCGACGATCCTCGGCTCGGGGGACGGCGAGAGGCTAACGGGTACACCGCGCAGGGACGTGATCGCCGGCCTCGGCGGGAACGATGAGATCCGCAGCCTGGGCGGCGGGGACATCCTCTGCGGCGGCACGGGAGCCGACCGCCTGCTCGGAGGTTTGGGCCCCGACAAGATGCTGGGCGGACCGGGCGGGGACACGCTTCTGGGCGGCCAGGGCCACGACATCGAACGCAGTAGCTCGGCCATGAGTCGTTCACGGGCGTCGTCCTCCCTGGTCGGCCCGCCGATCGCAGGCGCGCAGGCTCGGTCGCGGCTGGCGCTGAAGGGACGCACGTGAGGGTCGCTACGCGAGCCCGTGCCCACCCCCTGATCTCATCGCGCGTGTCCTGTCGGCGCGCGCCATCGGCGACGCAGCGGTCTGCGCGATCGCGTCTCACGGCTTGCGACCCTCCCCTCCCTTCCGCGAGATAGTGTTCCGCCGCCATGTCGAGAAGACAGATTGGAATGGTGGTCGTCCTCGTGGGCGTTGTGGCCGCGCTACTCGCCGCGTTGGCTGATCCGCTCGGAATCGGGAACGGAGGCTTTGGCTGGGCGCAGGGTGTGCTGCTCGCCATTGGGATCCTCCTGATCATTGCCGGAGGTGTGATGGTGGTTCGCTCTCCCAGCACCGGAACCGGAGCTCCGCCCGCCCCGTAGGGGCGCTTAGAGCGCGTCACACGCCGGTCTTTGGACGCGCGCCCTTCGCGCCTTGACCCGCCGCCTGGCGAGATACTGCGTGGACGATGTCGCAGGAGAACGTGGTGGTCGTGCGGAGAGCGTTTGATTCGATCAACCGGGGAGACGTTGACGGGCGTTGGAGGCGGCCGGGGACGACCTCATAGATGGACTGGTCGAACTCGATCGGCCCCGCGAAGGGGGTCTACAGAGGGAAGGAACAGCTCCGAGGAATCTGGACGTCCTTCATCGAGGCCTTTGAGGCACTGCGGTGGCACCCCGAAGAGATCATCGAGGTGGACGCGTCGCGGGTGATCGTCGTAAACCACGTCCGGATGCGCGGTCGGGGGAGCGGGGTCGGGGTGGAGGCGGTGGGCGCTCAGCTGTGGACGATCAGCAACGGCAAGGCACAGCGAGTGAAGCTCTACCAATCGAGGGCCGACGCCCTCGAAGCCGCCGGCATGCCGGAGTAGCGCCCACCATTGCCCGAGGCGAGGAGCAGTCCTGCGACTCTCGGCATCGCACTCTCGGCCTCCCGGTCAGGTGAAGCCGTCAATTACTTCACCTGTGTCGACGAGCCTGAACCTCGTGCGCTCGATCTGCGCGGAATGGGACCGCGACGACTACAGCTCCACCCATTGGGCGCACCCCGAGATCACCTCGTGTTCGCCGACGGGCTCCCACCCACCAGCTGGAGCGGGCTGGCCGGCATGGCGGAGGGCTGGCGGGAATTCCTGAGCACGTGGGACGAGTTCCACCAGGAGGCGGTCGAATACCGCGAGCTCGATCACGAGCGCGGCTCGTGTTCTTCCATTCGGCGGACGCGGCAAGACGAGCGGAGTGGAGCTCTTACCGATGCGATCGGACGGGGCGGGCGTCCTTTACGTCCGCGATGGCAAGGTGACGAGGTTCGTCGCCTACCTGGATCGCGAGCGAGCGCTCGCCGACCTCGGCCTTCCTTCGGAGGCCACCTCCGCAGACTCGTAGTCACGCTGCCCCTTCGCGCGATTAGGGGCACTGACGGTGCTCAGTGCTGGGTTTCGCGCAAGGGAGGCGCGAGCGGATGGCGTTGTGAACTGCTGCTTCGCATGAAGCGACGCTTCCCACTTCGCGACCGCGGCCAAGTGGCCACACAGGTCGAGGGTGATGCTTGATCGCTGAGGCCCTTGCGAATAGGGTTTGGTCCCGTCGGCAATTATTCGGAAATTTCGGGAGGCCGTAATGGCTGGTATTCAGGCGCTGGATTTCGATTCACCCGACGAGACGCGGACACCCGACAAGACTCGCGTCGACGTGATCCGAGTAGGGGGTACGACCGCCGCCCGCATGACATTCGAGCCGGGCTGGAGGTGGTCGGAGTGTGTGAAGCCCGTCGCGGGTACGGACAGCTGCCAGGTCCGTCACGTGGGCGTTGTTCAGTCCGGGAGACTCCACGTCGCACACGAGGACGGGACTGAGACCGATATTGGACCTGGGGATGCTTACGTGATCGAGCCGGGGCATGACGCCTGGGTGCTGGGCGATGAGAGCTTCGTCGGCTTCGAGTTTGAGTCGCGCGCGGCGGAGGAATACGCGCGCCAGTAGGCCACACCCATGCGCCTGAGCTTCCCGGCGCAGGCTGCCAACAGGGTGACAACGCAAGCCACCCGAACGATCCCGGAGTCGATCGAAAGCGCAGTTGGCGAAAACCGCCGGATTAGCGGGTAGACGGAGACCGTCGCTACTCGCGCATTGGTGCAGTCCACCGCGGCAAGCCCTCGACGCGGGCGCCGGCATGCGCGATGATCCGGCCATACCCGGGAAGGAGGAGCGATGGCACCAATCGTGTCGAGCACAGAGATCTCCCGCCCGCCGCAAGAGGTCTTCGCGTACGTCACCGATCCCTCACGGATGGCGGAGTGGCAGGAGAGCCTCGTCAGCGCCCGCCCGGAGGGCGACGGCCCTCCCGCTGTGGGCTCCAACGCCATCATGGTCCGCCGCGTCGGTCGCGGCGAGCGGACGATGACGATGCAGCTGACGAACCTCAGTCCGCCGAGGAGCTGGGGCGCTCGCGGCATCGACGGCCCGATCAGGGCGATCGTGAACGGCACCGTCGAGCCACTCGATGGCGAAGCCCGCTCGCGCGTGACGATCGAGCTCGACTTCGAGGGGCACGGGCTCGGCAAGCTGCTCGTGCCGCTGGTCGTACGCCGGCAGGCGCAGCGGGAGTTGCCACGGAACATGCAGAGCCTGAGGGAACGGCTCGAGAGCGGCGCCTAGCCCACTTCATTCCGGGGGCGCTTCGACGTCCTGGCTCCCGCTGCTAGTCCTGCTCCTCGGGGCATGAAACTGCCTCCCGAAGGCTGACGTCCGCCTCCCGACCTACGGTCGGGCGACTGGAACAGGGCCTTCATGGAGAACGCAGGCTGGACAGGCCGTCTTGCGCGATGAGCTTCGAGCCCGGCTTTTCACTGGCCGCCCCTGCGACCGGCCCGGTTGTGCCCAGAGCACGAATCCGTCGATGTCGTTGTCCGTCTGCTCTCCCTCGAACCCAACAACGAGGAGGCACGAATGATGAGATCAATAGGACTCGATATCCACCGTGACTTCTGCGAGGTCGCGATCGCCGAGGCGGGTGAGATCCGCTCGGCGGGACGAATCGGGATGAGCGCCGAGGAGCTGGAGCTCTTTGCCGGAAGCCTCGGCCGAGACGACCAGGTCGCCCTCGAGGTCTCGGGCAACGCCTGGGAGGTGGCGCGGATCATCGGCCCCCACGTCGGCCGGGTGGTGGTCGCCTCTCCAACCGACACCGGGATTCGCGGCGCCCGGGCGAAGACCGACCGCCTCGACGCCCGGGCGCTGGCGAAGCTCCTGGCCACAGGCTCACTGGACTCGGTCTGGGTGCCCGACGAGGCGACCCGGGCGATGCGCCGCCGGCTCGGCCGCCGCGCCCAGCTGGTCAAGATCAGGACCAAGGCCAAGAACGAGATCCACGCGGCGCTCATGCGCCGGCTGATCGAAACCCCCAAGATCTCCGATCTGTTCGGAGTCAAAGGGCGGCGCTGGCTCGAGGCGCTGGCGCTGCCGGTGGAAGAGCGCGAAACCGTCGACGGGTGCCTTCGCCAGATCGATTTCTGCGAGGCAGAGGTCGCACAGTTGGAGCGGGTGATCTCGGCCGTGGCGCTCGACTCGGCGGAGATC
>JBOGZE010000252.1:0-6164 GCA_050697055.1 Solirubrobacterales bacterium | reverse complement strand
CCAAGCACCACCGGTCGCGGCTCGAGGTCCGGGGAAGGGGCCAGGCGATCGCCCTCGCCGACCCCGATCGGGTTGCGCAGATCATCCGTATCCTCCTCGACAATGCGCTCACCCACACCCCCGAGGGCACCAAGGTGAACGTCACCGCCGTGCGCGGCGCTGACGCCGCCGAGCTGATCGTCGGCGACGACGGCAAGGGGCTCGACGCCCGCGCCCTTGATCGGGTCTTCGACCGCTTCTACAGCGGTGACACCGCCACCGGGTCCGGCCTCGGGCTGGCGATCGCCGATGAGCTCGCCACCCGCATGGGGGGATCGCTGGAGGCGGTCTCCCAGCGGGGCTACACGGCCTTCACCCTGTTCCTGCCCCTGGCGCGGGACCGTCGCCCACGGCGCCAGGCGGTCGAGGCGACGGCGTGAGACCGGCGGCGCTGCTCGCCGCCGCCTCTTTGATGGCGGCGCTGGTCTCAGGCTGCGGCGGCGATGACGACAACGGCTCCGAGCAAGCCTCGACCCCAACGACCACCACCGAGGTGGTGGTCCCATCGAGCGATGGCGACTTCAACCCGGCCGAGATCTACGAGCAGGCGGCCCCGGGGGTGGTCACGGTGCTCTCGATCTTCGGCAACGCCTCGACCGCCGACCTCGGCGGTGCCGGGCAGGGCTCGGGCTTCGTGATCTCCGGCGAAGGCGAGATCGTCACCAACGCCCACGTGGTCACCAGCGGCGGCGAGAACAATGGCGGCGGCAACCCGAAGCCCGCCGGCCAGGTCTACGTCGAGTTCAGCGACCGCAACCGGGTCCCCGCCGAGATCATCGGCTTCGACCCTGACGCCGACGTCGCCCTGATTAAGGTCGATCCCGGCGACCTCAACCTGCAGCCAGTTCCGCTCTCCGATCGCGACGAGTTCGCGGTCGGGGAGCCGGTTGCGGCGATCGGCAGCCCCTTCGGCGAGAAGCAGTCGCTCTCCGTCGGGATCATCTCGGCCACCGACCGCTCGATCAACTCGCTGACCCAGTTCACGGTCGACAACGCAATCCAGACCGACGCCTCGATCAATCCCGGTAACTCCGGCGGGCCCCTGATCGATGCCGGAGGCAAGGTGATTGGAATCAACCAGCAGATCGAGAGCTCCACCGGGACCAACTCTGGCGTCGGCTTCGCGATCCCGGTGACCGCGATCCGCTACTCGCTCGACCAGCTACGCGAGAGCGGCCAGGTCGACTACGCCTATCTTGGCGTCACCACCCAGGCGATCTGGCCCCAGCTCGCCGATGAGTTCAACCTCGATACCGACACCGGCGCCCTGATCTCCGAGGTGGTCCGGGATGGCCCCGCCGACGACGCCGGGATCGAGGGCGCCACCGGGCAGGAGACCTTCCAGGGGGCCCGGATCAGGACCGGCGGGGACGTGATTATCGCGGTCAACCGACAGCGACTGAAGGCGGAGAGCGACCTCGCCGAGCTGATCTCGCGGCAGCGCCCGGGGGAGACGGTGACCCTGCTGGTCCTGCGCGACGGAGAGGAGCAGGAGATCGACGTCGAGCTGGAGCCGCGGCCCGAGCATGTAAGCCGTTGATCAGGGAGTTATGCGTCGACCTCGCGGCCGCCCTGCGTGAGGAAGTGCTGCCCCAGCTGGGCGAACACGCGGGCCGCGTCCACGCCGGAGCGGCCAAGGGGGGCGACGTCACCTTCGCCATCGACGAGCGCGCCGAGGCCCGGATGGAAGCCTTTCTCGCCGAGCGCGCTCCCGAGGTGGCCTTCTTCTCGGAGGACAGGGGGATGGTCTCCGCCGCGGGCGACCGTGCCGAATGGGTACTGATCGTCGACCCGATCGACGGGACTCGGCCGGCGCTGGCCGGCCTCGAGTCCTGCTGCGTCTCGGTCGCCGCCGCCCGCCTTGACTCGGAACCGACCATGGGCGACGTGCGGGTGGGCGTGGTGATCGAGCTGAAGGGGGGTGGCACCTTCGTAGCCGAGCGCGGCGCCGGCCTGGAGCCGGCCGCCCGCCTCTCCGGAAACCGCGCCCTGGAGCGGATGTTCTGGACCTACGGGCTGCGCGGGCGCCCGGCGCTGGCGTTGATGGACGTGCTGGCGGAGCTGGTCGATGCCTCCTCGGTGGGCGGCGCGACCTTCGATCTCGGCTCCGCCACCTACGACATGACCAGGATCGCCACTGGACAACTGGACGCCTACATTGAGCCCGGCCCCCGGATCGTCGACGACGTCCAGGGGATGCGCGAGGAGTTCGAGCGGGTGGGCGGTGGCGCGGTCCTCAACAACTCGCCCTACGACCTCGCGGCGGCGGCGCTCTGCCTGGCGGAGGCGGGCGCCGTCGTCACCGACGCCTACGGGGAGGACCTGGCGGAGCGGCCCCTGCTCGGCTCGACCCATGAGTTCCAGATCTCCTGCGTCTGCGCCGCCAACCGGGAGCTGCACACGGCGATCTGCACGGCCGTCGATCGCGGCATCGAGCGTCTGGCCGCGCGCTAGTGCACAACGGTAGGTTTCGACGCTTGAGTACGCGAGGGCGCACCGCATATGCGAGGGCGCTCCGATGATGCGAGGGTGCTCCGAGGCGAAGCCGAGGAGCAACCCGTTTTAGCGTTGGAGGAGCGACCGGTTTGATGCAAGAGGAGCGACCCGTTTGATGGTCGTGGTGGGGGCACCGTGCTCCAGGAAGTAGCGCTGGGCAGCAAGTCGCTGGCCGATTACACGCACCTGGCCGAGCGCGGGGTAGTCCAGGAGATCCGCACGCTCGCCGAGGGCCTGAACGGCAAGCGGATCCTGCACGTCAGCGCCACCGCCTTCGGCGGCGGGGTCTCGGAGATCCTCTACTCGCTGGTGCCGCTGATGCGGGACATCGGCCTCGATGTCTCCTGGCAGGTGATCATGGGAAGGGAGGAGTTCTTCAACGCCACCAAGCTCCTCCACAACTCGCTCCAGGGCGACCCCAACACGCTCACCTCGAACGAGTGGGAGCTGTTCGACCACTACAACGAGATGAACGCCCGCAGCCTCGACGGCGACTGGGACGTGATCATCGTCCACGACCCACAGCCGATCGGCATCCGCCACAGCGCCGCGGACCGCGGCAAGCACTGGGTCTGGCGCTGCCATATCGACCTCTCCGAGCCGAATCCCAACCCGATCGAGCGGCTGCTCCCGCTGATCTCCGAGTACGACGCCACCGTCTGGCACATGGAGCAGTACGTGCCCGACGGGCTCGACGGGCACGGCGGCGTCCGGATCGTGCCCCCGGCGATTGACCCGCTCTCGCCGAAGAACATGGCCCTGTCGCCCGACGACGCCTCCTACGTCTGCGACCAGTTCGGGATCGACGTCGACCGGCCGCTGATCTGCCAGGTCTCCCGCTTCGACCCCTGGAAGGACCCGATCGGGGTGATCGACGCCTATCGGATCGTCACCAAGGAGCTGCCCGAGGTGCAGCTGGCCCTGGTCGGCTCGATGGCCACCGACGACCCGGAGGGCTGGGAGTTCTTCCAGCGGACCTATGAATACGCGGGCGGCGACCCCGACATCAAGATCCTCAACAACCTCAATAACGTCGGGGCGATCGAGGTGAACGCCTTCCAGTCGCAGTCGGACGTGGTGATGCAGAAGTCGATCCGCGAGGGCTTCGGGCTGACGGTGACCGAGGCGCTCTGGAAGGGGAGGCCGACGATCGGCGGCGACGTCGGCGGGATCCCGCTGCAGATCGTCGACGGCCAGGACGGCTACCTGGTCTCGAACTCCAAAGACGCCGCGCAGCGCTCGATCGAGATCCTCTCCGACCCCGAGCTCGGCCGGCGCCTGGGGCGGGCCGGCAAGGAACGCACCCGCGAGCGCTTCCTCACCCCGCGCCTGCTGCTCGACTGGCTGCGGATCTTCACCGCGCTCGAGAGCTAGCGCGCCGGGCTGCTACAAACGGGGCGTGCCCGAGAGCCACCCGCTGACGATTGTCTCCAACCGGGGCCCCGCCGAGTTCGCCCGCGACGTGACTGGCGATCGGACCGTGCGACGCGGAGGCGGCGGCCTGGTGACCGCACTCTCGGGCCTGGTCTCCCATCGCAAGGCCCTCTGGATCGCCTCGGCGATGACCGAGGAGGACGTCGCCGTCGCCAGGGAGTCGGGGGGCGAGCCGGTGACGATCGAGCTCGACGGCATCTCCTACGACACCGTCATGGTCGCCTCCAGGCCCGAGGCCTACGACCGCTTCTACAACATGATCGCCAACCCGATCCTCTGGTTCATCCAGCACTACCTCTGGGACCTCTCGAACGCGCCGGACATTCGCCGCGAGGAGGTCGAGGCCTGGCGCAACGGCTACAAGGTCGTCAACGCCGACATTGCCGAGGCCACTGTGAAGGCGATCGAAGGCCAGGAGCAGCCGGTGGTGATGCTCCACGACTACCACCTCTACACCTGCCCGGGGCTGATCCGGGAGGCGAGGCCCGACGCCTTCCTCCACTACTTCGTCCACATCCCCTGGTCGCAGCCGGACTCCTGGCGGATCCTCCCGAACCGCTGGCGCGAGGAGATCTATCGGAGCATGCTCGCCAACGACATCATCGGCTTCCACACCACCGCCTACTGCCGGAACTTCCTCCAGTGCTGCCGCGAGCTGATGGAGCTGGAGGTGGACTTCGTGCGCAACGCGGTCCTCCACGAGGGCCGGGAGACCTGGGTGCGCGCCTACCCGCTCTCGATCGACACCGGCCGTCTCTACCGCGCGGCGGAGTCCGAGGAGGTGGTCGAGTACGAGCAGGAGGTGCTGCGCCGTCGCCGCGAGCACATGATCCTGCGCGTCGACCGCGCCGACCTCTCAAAGAATGTCCTCCGCGGCTTCTCCGCCTTCGACACCTTCCTCGAGCAGTACCCCGAGTTCCGCGAGCGGGTCACCTTCATCGCCCATCTGCAGCCGTCCCGCCTCGACGTCCCGGAGTACGCCGAGTACATGGAGCGGATCGAGGCGCTGGTCGCGGTCGTCAACCACCGACATGGCACCACCGACTGGATGCCGATCGACCTCCGCGTCTACGAGAACTTCCCCGAGGCGGTGGCGCGCTACAAGCAATTCGACCTGCTGATCGTCAACTCACTCTTCGACGGGATGAACCTGGTCGCGAAGGAGGCGCCGACACTCAACACCCGGAACGGCGTCGTGATGCTCTCGGAGAACACCGGCGCCCACGAGGAGCTCGGCGACTGCACCCTCTCGGTCAACCCCTTCGACATCCAGGAGCAGGCCGACACGATCCACCGGGCGCTGACGATGGAGCCGGAGGAGAAGCGGCTCCGCGCCGAGCGCCTGAAGGAGATCATCACCGAGCGCGACCCGGGCGACTGGATCGACGAGCAGATGGCCGACATCAGGTCGAAGCTCTCCCCCGAGCGGGTCGGACGCTAGCGCTCGAAGCCGAACTCGGGCGGGGCTGGGGTGAGCGGATAGGCGTATACCGGGGCGCTCACCGCGGGGGCGGCCGGCGCTGTCGGCAGCTCGTGCCGGTGGCGGCGGGACCGACTCCCCTGGCGCCCGCCGTGGTGGTCCCGTTTCGCCGGGCGGCGAGGCACCTTGCGGCGCTTGGGGCGTGGGCGACCGGCTGGTGGTCGCTGGGGAGCCGAAGGCAGTTCGGCGAGGGACGGGAGCGCGGGCGTTACCGCCGGGGCCAGGCCGACGTCGGCCGGCAGCGGCGGCGGCTCGCTGCCGCCCAGCAGAGAGGGGAGCACGGCGATCGCGGCCAATGCCGCGGCGGCGATCGCGGCCGCCCTCCCCGCGCTCGACCACCGGATCCGCCAGCCCGACACGCATTTCTGAGCCCCAAATCGGCCCTTCTCTCCCCCACCGCCTGAGAGGGCTGATGGGGTTAGCCACGCGCGGATGACCCCCATCAACCCTCTAGAGTTCCACGCCGCGATGAGCCGTCACTACGAACTGGTCCTGATGCTCGACCCCGAGGCCGCGGACAACGACCGCGACCGGATCGCCGACGAGGTGCGCAAGCAGATCGAGTCGGACGGCACCCTCGATCGCGCGGACTCCTGGGGGATGCGGAAGCTCGCCTACGAGATCCGCCAGCGCAACGAGGCCGACTACCGCTTCTACCGCTTCCAGGGCGAGCCCGCCCTGCTCGAGCGCCTCGACCACAGCCTGAAGATCTCCG
>JBOGZE010000251.1:0-13167 GCA_050697055.1 Solirubrobacterales bacterium | reverse complement strand
CGGTCTCGCTCGTCAAGCACATAGCGAGTCCGGAGGGGCCCGGCTCCATCTACCTCTGCCAACACGCCATCCGCTCGAAGGCGACCTTGCGCCGGGGGGCGGCAGAGGTCGCGGGCGGCTTCGCTGCGTGGAAGGAGGCTGGCCTTCCAGTCGAGGAGGTCAATTAGCCTGGGCTGCGGGGAGTAGGCAGCAGCCGCTTTGGACGAGAAGCGGCGCGCGAAGGGAGCATCGCGGCGTCGCTCCTTTCGAACAGCCGTCGCTACTGCTCAGAACGAGAGGCGGTAGCGGCGTCCCGGTTCCGCGGAGCCGACTCTGCAGCAACGTGGGTTGGTTGCAGAACTGGTGGGTTGAGAAGTCGACACATTCCGCGCGCTCTTTGCGCCCGGCGGTCAGATTCTCTAGTCGCGGTGCGGAGGGTGAAGTCTCAAGGCGAGACGCACGAACCAGGATCGTTACGGCCGGCCGCGAGGTTGGTCCGGTTCGAGTCCGGCGCCCTCCGCGCCTAGAATTGAGCAACTGGTTCGTGCACCGTGCCAACTGCCCGGGTTCAACCCAGAACGGCCCGCCCAGCGCGGGCCGTTCGCGTCTTGAGGGATCGACGTCAGCAGCCACCTAGGTGCGGCCGCGGTTGTACGCCTCCGCGGCCTCGCGGATGCCCTCGCCGCGCCCGGGGCGGAGCGCCTGGCGGAAATGGGCCCAGTAGCGGCGGGGGGAATGGCCGGGTAGGACGAGGGCGCCGATCGCCCTGAGGAGGTAGGGGAAGGCGAGCAGGGGGCGGAGGAGGGCAGCGGCGGCTGTGCCCTTGTGCTTGCGGAGGTAGCGGTCGCGGTTGCGGTGGTACTCGACGATCCGGCGCCCGGCGCCGGCCTCATCGGAGGCCATCTGGTCGCGGTGCACTGCCCGGGCGCCGGGAACGAAGAGGATCTCCCAGCCGGCATCGCGGAGGCGCTTGCAGAAATCGGTCTCGTCCGAGTAGACGAAGAAGGCGGGATCGAGCCAGCCGATCAGCTCCGCCGCCTCGCGGCGGACCAGCATCGCGCTCGACTGCACCCAGCCCACCGCGCGGGTCTCCTCGCCGCCGCTCTGCACGGTCAGGGGGCGGTGGAGGAAGAGCGCTCCCGCTAGGGCGGTGCCGGCTCCTGGCAGCCGCCAGGCACAGGCCTGCGGCTCCCCGTCCGCCGAGAGCAGCCGGGCGCCCGCGACCGCCGACCGTGGGTCGGCCTCCAGCGTTTCGAGCAACCTCTCGGTTGCGCCTGGGCGGAGCTCGGTGTCCTCGTTTAGGAGCAGGCAGTAGTCGCCGCGGGCCTCCTGCAGCAGACGGGTGTCGTTCTCCGCCTTTCCGGCCCGGCGGTCGAGCTCGATCAAGCGCGCCTCGCTGCCTCTCTCCCGCACCGCTGCGGCCGAGCCATCCGCCGAGGCGTTGTCCAGCACAAGCACCTCCGAGTCGACCCCGGCCGGCCGATCGCGCCCGATCGCCTCGAGGCACGCGAGCAAGAGCTCGCGGCCGTTGGTGTTGACCACGCAGTAAGAAAGCAGCACGGCGAGAATGCTCCCCCATGCGGGTCCAGCTCGTCGATCCCGCGGCATACACGCCGCCCTACGACCACGCCCTCGCCGGCGGCCTCGCCCGGGCGGGCGCCGATGTCGAGCTGGTCACCTGCCGCTTCCCCTATGGCCCCGTGCCCGTCGAGCAGGGCTACCAGGTCTCCGAGCGCTTTTACCGGCGAGCCTCTGCGGCCGGGCTCAGCGCCCGCCGCAGGCGCCTCCTGCGCTCCGCCGAGCACCTGCCCGACATGCTCCGCTACCGCCGCCACGCCGAGACCGCCGATCTCATCCACTACCAATGGTTGCCGATCCCGGCGCTCGACCGCCGCCTGCTGGCACCCAGGCGCCCGCGCGTCTTCACCATGCACTGGCGGCTGCCGGAGGCTGAGAGCCGAATCGGCCGCACCTTGACGAAGCTGCTTGCGGAGATGGACGCCGTGGTCGTCCACTCCGAGCATGGCTCGCGGCACCTCGCTCGGGACTTCGAGGTCAGCTCCGACCGCCTCGAAGTGATCCCCCACGGCGCCTTCGACTACCTCACCCGCCAGCCCGACGAGGTCGAACTCCCCGAGGAGCTGGGACAGGTCGAGGGCCCGGTGATCCTCGCCTTCGGCCTGGTCCGGCCCTACAAGGGCACCGACGTGCTGCTCGAGGCATTCGCGAAGGTGAGCGGCGCCGAGCTCTGGGTCGTCGGCATGCCGCGGATGCCGATCGAGCCGCTGCGCGAGCTTGCGGCGCGGGCGCCGGGCACCGTCCGCTTTGTCGATCGCTTCGTCACCGACCCGGAGATCCCGGCGTTCATGCGGCGCGCCGACGTCGTCGCTCTGCCCTACCGCCACATCGAGCAGTCCGGCGTCCTCTACACGGCGCTCGCCTTCGGCCGCCCCCTGGTGCTCTCGGATGTCGGCGGCTTCCCGGAGGTCGCCGATCTGGGCGCGGCCAGGCTCGCCCCGCCGGGGAACCCGGAGGCGCTCGCGGCGGTCCTCCAGGGCCTGCTCGACAATCCCGCCGAGCGGGAGCGGCTCGCCGCCGGCGCCCTGGAGGCGGCCCGGGGCCCCTACTCCTGGGATCAGGTCGGCCGCCGCACAGTGGAGCTCTACGACCGGCTCCGCGCCCCACAATCTCGATAATCCCCTGCTGTGGCGCTCGAGATCCTCTTCTGGGCGGCGCTCGGCCTGATCGTCTACGCCCACCTCGGTTATCCGCTCCTCCTCTGGGGGCTGGCGGCGCTGTTCGGCGAGGACGAGTCGGCGTCCGAGTGGCGCGGCGATCTGCCCCTGGTGACCCTGATCGTGCCTGCCTATAACGAGCAGGAGATGATCGAGCGCCGGGTCGCCAACGCCCTCGAGCTCGACTACCCGCGCGAGCGCCTGCAGCTGATCGTCGCCTCCGACGGCTCCTCGGATGGCACCGCGGAGTTGGCGCGCGCTGCCGGCGCCGACCGGGTGCTGGAGCTGCCGCGCGGCGGCAAGGTCGCGGCCTTGGACGGCGCCGTTCGGGAGGCCGAGGGCCAGGTGCTCGCCTTCTCCGACGCAAACGCCCTCTGGCGGCCCGATGCCCTCCGCCGGTTGTGCGACCGGCTCGCCGACGAGCCGGTCGGCTACGTCTGCGGCCAGGTCCGCTTCCTCGGCGGCGAGGGAGGAAACCAGGAGGGCCTCTACTGGCGCTATGAGATGGCCGTGCGTGAGCTCGAGTCGAGCCTCGCCGGGGTGACCGCCGGCAACGGCGCGATCTACGCGGTCCGCCGCGAGGCCTACCTCGAGCTCGATCCCAGCCGCGGCCAGGACATCTCTTTTCCCTTCGAGCTCACCAAGCGGGGCTGGCGCGCCGTCTACGAGCCGACTGCCCTCGCCGAGGAGCGGATGGCGCCGACGGTTGAGGGCGAGTTCCGCCGCAAGCGGCGGATGATGTGGGGGCTCTGGGACGTGATGCTGAGGTGGGGGATGCTCGACCCGCGCGGCTACGGGCTCGGCTACGCCTTCGAGATCGCCTCCCACCGCCTGCTCCGTTACCTGACGCCGTGGCTGCACCTGGTCGCCCTCGGCGCCAACCTCGCCCTGCTCGGTCGGGGTGGGCTCTACACGGTCACCCTGGTCCTGCAGCTCGGGCTGCTGGCGGCCGCCGCCCTCGGCCGCTACCTGCCGCTGCTTCCCCTCCGAGTCGCCTACTACTACGTCACCGTGACCGCCTCGATCGCCGCCGGCCTCTGGGATCGCCTCCGGGCGGGGGCGGTGCCGATCGGCTGGGAGAAGGTCGAGGGGACGCGGTGAGCGACCAGGACCGGAGCGGCCAGCAGGCCGCGCTGCCGATCGAGGTGGGTGAGCAGCCGGCTCCGCGGCGGGGGTTGCCGCGTGCGGCCGACCTGGTGATCGCGGTGGCTGGCCTGATCGTCGCCTCCCCCGTCCTCCTGGCGGCCGCAGCGGCGATCCGGCTCGGCTCGCGGGGCCCCGTGATCTACCGCCAGCGTCGCGTCGGCAAGGGCGGCGAGATCTTCGAGCTCTGGAAGCTGCGGACGATGAAGCAGGGAGCCGACCCGATCGGCGTCGGCACCGCGGTCATCGACGACGATCCCCGGGTTACCCGCGCCGGGCGGGTGCTGCGGCGCTACTCGCTCGACGAGCTCCCCAATCTGGTCAACGTGCTCAGAGGTGAGATGGCGATCGTCGGCCCCCGCGCCACCCTCCCGGCCCAGGTCGAGCTCTACACGCCGCGCCAGCGTCGCCGCCTGGAGCTGAGGCCGGGGGTCACCGGCTGGGCCCAGATCCACGGGCGCACGGGGATCCCGTGGGAGGAGCGGATCGAGTTCGACGTCTGGTACGTCGAGCATCGCTCCCTCGGCCTCGACCTCCGCATCCTCGCCCGCACGCCGCGGATGCTGTTCGGGGGGATCGGCGGCTCCGCCCCCGATCCCTTCGCCGGTTCCCCGCCCGGCTCCCCGCTGCGGCAGGCGGCAGAGCGGGAACAGGCGGCCGAGCGCGAGGAAGCGGGCGGTCCCACGCACTAGATTGGCCGCGGTGTCTACCGCCCGGTAGACACCGGACACCATGGCCCGAGGCATATCCCTGAGAGATTTCAAGGTCGAGGACGCGGCCGCGGTCCACCGCTGGTTCAACTCGCCGGCCGCCACCGCCAACCTGCTCGAGCACCGCGACGAGTTCAGCGAAGAGGACGCTCGCCGCTGGGTAGAGCGGGCGATCCAGCAGGCCGCCGACCCAGAGGGCGAGGACCGGAAGTGGGCGATCGTGGTCGAGGGGATCGAGGAGGCGGTCGGCTACACGGCGCTCTACGGGCTTGGCCGCCAGACGGCGCCCGAGCTCGGCGCGATCGTCGGCGACGACCGGGTGCGCGGCATGGGGGTCGGGCGCGAGGCCGAGCGGCTCACCAACCTGAAGGCCTTCGAGGAGTTCGGAGCCCACAAGGTCTACGGGCGCATTCCGGCCACCAACGAGGCGGCGAAGAAGGCGGTCATCTACAACGGCTGGAAGCAGGAGGGCGTGCTCCGCAACCACGTCCGCCACGGCGATGAGCTGATCGACGTCGAGCTCTGGGGCGGCTTTCGGGGGGACCTCCCCGAGCCCCCCGAGGACTGACGCGCCCAGGATGCCCGCCCGCGCGAGCCTGATCGAGGACGCCGGCTCGGCGGCGTCCGATCCCGGCCACTTCTTCCGTGCCCCCGAGTTCCTCGCGGCCGAGGGAGTGACCCACACCCTGGTGATTGAGGCGGGGGCGGACGAGCTGAGGCTGCCGCTGATCGTCAGGGAGATCGAGGGAAGCGATCGCGTCGACGCGATCTCCCCCTACGGGTACCCCGGGGCGAGCGGGGTGCGCGACACCCCGCCGGACCCCGCCGAGATCGACTGGGCGAAAACCGGGCTGGTCAGCCTATTCATCCGCGACCGGATCGGTGAGCCCCCGTCGCTCGCCGAGGCGACGGTGCGCTCGGAGGTGCAGCTGGTCGAGGGCGAGTCTGGCATCCGCAAGCGCCTGCGCGAGCAGATTCGCAGGAACGAGCGACGCGGCTGGCTGGTCGAGTCACGCCCGGGAGCCGTCGTCGACGCCGCCGCCCTGGAGGGCTTCGAGGCCGCCTACGCCGAGACGATGGCCCGGACCGGGGCCGGCGAGCGCTACCTCTTCTCCACTGAGTACTTCCGGGCGATTCTCGGCAGCGAGCGAGCCTGGCTGCTGCTGGCGAGCCGCGAGCGGGGATCGGCGACCGCCGGGGCGATCGTGGTCGCCAGCGACGGGCTGCTCCATTACTTCCTCGGTGGCACCGCCGACGAGGCGCTCGAGGACTCCCCGATGAAGAACCTGTTCGCGGCGATGATCGCCATGGCCGGAGAGCTGGGCCTGCCGCTCAACCTCGGCGGCGGGGTGAGCCCGGGCGACTCGCTCGAGTCGTTCAAGCGCGGCTTCGCCACCGGGACCGCGCCCTTCCGGACCCATGAGGTGATCTGCGACCCGGCCGTCTACGAGACGCTCAGCGCCGGAGTGGAGGCCGAGGGCTTCTTCCCGGCCTACCGCGCTCCCCGATAAGACGGGCGCGCTACCTGCGAGGACCTACCGCGCGAACGTCCGCGCCCTGGCGCCGCCCGCCGCGCGCTTTTTCTTCTTGCCCTTCTTCTTCCGGTGCTTGGCGTAGCGCTTGATCCGCTTCTGAACCGCGGCGCGAATGGTCGGGATCACCGGGTCGATGGTGCCGGGGCAGGTCGTGAGTCCGAGGGTGAGGTGCCCGACGACCCGTGGCACCGTGACCACCGTCCCGGCTGGGTAGCGGCTCTGCGAGCCACCGGCCGAGGTCAGCTGGACCAAACCGGTGGCCGGATAGGCGCGGTTGACGGCGAGCTTCCAGGCCAGGTACTGGATGATCGAGCGCTGCGTCTCGGGGGTGGGAAGCTCCGTGGTGTAGTCGCCGATCGAAGCGATCGAGGTCGTCGCCGAGTTGAAGCCCTGCGCCTGGGCGCCGACGATCGGCTTCTTCAGCCCCCCGGCGCGGCCCTCGTACAGGGTTCCGTACCGGTCGACCAGAGCGTTGTAGCCGATGTCGTTCCAGCCGTTGCCGTAGATGTGGAAGCGGCAGATGCCGAGGACGATCCCCGGCGCCTCCTCGGGCGTGTAGTCATTGGCGTTCACGGTGTGGTGGATGACCGCCGCGGTCACCGTGCCGAGCTCAGGCGACCCTCGCGGCGGGCAGCCGCCCTCCGGGTTGTCGGCGCCCCAGAGGGCGCGGGGGGTGATCACCGGCTTCGGCGCGATCGCCTGGGCGACCGGTGTCGAGGCGACTGCGATGAAGGCGGAGTTGATCGACTCGCGGGCGGAGTTGAGCGCCCGGGCCACCAATCCGCCAGAGGTGCCGGAGACGTTGACGAAGTGGAGCTCGCCATCGGGTCTGAACGGAGCCCGCACCTGAGCCTCGTCGGCGCCGTCGACGTAGATCGGGGTGGCGTCGTCCTGGGGAACCCAGTCGCTCCACTCCTCACCCTCGTCCCGGACCCGGATCTCGATCTCGCGCGTCTCTCGCGCCACCCCGACCAGGTCGAAGCGGTGGGGGGCACCGACCGGCGGCGAGATCCAGCGGGGAGCGGGCTCGCCCTCCTCGCTCGCCTGCGCGCGAAGCTTGGCCGTCTGCGCAAGCGGCTTGGCTTCGGGCAGCGAGCGCTCGAAGTCGACCGCGCCCGGGATGTAGGGGCGCAGCGAGAGCGCCGGCGCCGCCACCCAGGCGAGCAGCGCAAGCGTCGCCAGGAAGAGGGCGATGATCAGGCTCTTACACATCGTTCTCCCGGAACACGCCATCGACCCTTGTGTTTCTGTTAACAAGAGCCGATTCCCCCGCTGGCGACCGCCTCATGAACCGATAGCTGCAATGCGCCGAGCCTTTCTGCTGACAGCCACCGTCGTCCCCGCGTTCGTCCTCGTCCTGATCGGCGCCTCCTCCGCCCACGCCCAGAGCGTCCAGCTGGTGCCGTTTGGCGGGCAGAGCTACGCCTTGCCCTACTACGTGGCCGGCGAGCCCGGAGATCCAAGCCGCGTCTACGTGGTCGAGGCCGCCGGAACGATCCGCCTGGTCGAGAACGGCGTCACTCGGCCGACCCCGTTCCTCGAGATCAGCTCCGACGTGCTCGACGGGGGCGAGCGGGGTCTGTTCTCGATGGCCTTAGCGCCGGATTACGCGACCAGCGGGCTCTTCTACGTCTTCTTCACCCGGGCCGCTACCTCGCAGCACGATCTGGTGATCAGGGAGTTCCGCCGGACCACGGATCCAGATGACATCGACGAGGGCACGGGGCGGGACGTGATCGTGATCCCGCACCCGGACGCTTCCAATCACAACGGCGGCCAGCTCCAATTCGGCCCCGACGGGCTGCTCTACATCTCCACCGGCGACGGTGGCAGCACCCCGAACCTGGCGCGAAGCCTGAACAGCAGGCTCGGGAAGATCCTCCGGATCAACCCTGCGGGAACGAGCCCGGGGGAGTATTCAATTCCAGCGGGCAATCCGTTCGACGACGGCGTCGGCGGTCCGAACGCCGACGAGATCTACTCGTACGGGCTGCGCAACCCCTACCGCTTCTCATTCGACCGACTGACGGGGGATCTGGCGATCGGCGACGTCGGCCAGAGCGCCTGGGAGGAGGTCGATTTCCTCGCCAATGGCGCGGGCCTCGGCGCCAACTTCGGCTGGAACTGCTTCGAGGGGGTGGGTGCCTACTCGGGGGCACCACCCGGCTGCACGGCGCCGCCGTCTCCCCACACTCCGCCGGTCCTCCAGTACGAGAATCCGCCCGACAGCGGCGCCGCCATCAACGGCGGCTACGTGGTTCGTGACGAGACGCTCCCGTCGTTGTTCGGTCGCTACCTCTATGCCGACAGCTCCGGGGCGTTCCCGGAGATTCGATCCGCGCTGCTCTTCCCCGGCGGCTCGAGCGGAGACTCGAGCACGGGGCTCAGCGGGGGAACCGCGTCCTTTGGCGAGGACGCCTGCGGCCACATCTATGTTGCCCAGTTCAGCGGCCAGGTCAGCCGGATCCAGACTTCCGGCGCCGCGCCCCCCTGTCAGCCACAGACTGCGCTCCCACTCCCGGGCCCCGGAGCAGATACGAGGGGACCCGCGCTCAGCGTCGATCTCAGCAAGGCGAAGCGGGCGGCCGCCCGCGGTCAGTTGACGCTGATCGTCGGCTGCGACGAAGCCTGCACCGTGAGCGGCGGGGGCGAGGTCGTGCTGCCGGGCAAGGACATCGGCCTCGATCCCGACGGCGGCTTCCTGGCCGCGGGGATTCCGGGTGCGCTCCACCTGGAGCTCTCGGGGAAGGAGACCAGGCGCGTCCGCGCAGCTCTGCTGGACGGTGAGAAGGTAAAGGCCGGGGTCGAGCTGTCCGCCGCCGACGCAGCGGGCAACCGGAGCGTCGCCCAGCGAAGGATCAAGCAGAAGCGCTAACCGAGGTTGATCGGGATCTGCTGCTCGGGGCCGTTGCCCCGGTAGGTGTCGCGGAAGTTGCGGATCACGTCGAGCACCACCGGGTCATAGCTCGGGCAGACGGCCTCATTCGTCCAGGCGGTCACCGCAACGTCGTCGGGGATGTCGGAGTTGGGGAACATCAGCATCCCGCCCGGGTCCTCGTCGAAGACGCCCTTCAGCGCCAGCTGTTGGTCCTCCGGCAGGCTGGGCTTGTACTGGATCTCGATCCGGCCGTGCTCCATCGAGTGCACGGCGTTGCGGATGTTCGGCGAGGTGGTGGTGTCGTTGCCGAGCGGTGTGGTGTACGCCCCGTCCGCGAGCGGCTCCGCGTTGTGATTGCCCGAGGTCGGCGGCACGGTCTTGTACTGGACGGGCGTCGAGTCGGGAACGTGGCCGTTGCCCTCGTCGGGCAGGTTCAGCTTCAGCTCGCAGCCCGCCTCTTGCGCCGACTGCTCGAGGTCGCCGAACTGGATCTCGGGCGGCGGGGTCCCCTCGCGGCCGTCGGCCTCGAGGTTCGCGAATGTGCCGCTCTGGTGCTGGATGTGGGCGTTGCCGGGAGCATCGCCGCCGTCTCCGTCGCCGCCTCCGCCGCTGGTCAGCACCACGACCAGGCCGGCGAGCACCGCGGCTCCGAGAAGGCCGGCAACGAAGTAGCCGGCGATCAGCCGCCGCCTCGCCTGGGACTGCTCGCGGGACTCGGCCGCGAGCCGCTCCGCCCGGAGGCGCTCCTTGTCCTCTCGTCTACTCGACACGAGGCCGGTGAGCCTAGCGGAGCTCCCTTACGGCAGCCTCAGCGGATTCGCGGCGCCCGGGCTGTCCCCAGACCTCATCGAGGAAGCCCGCCAGCTCCTTGTCGAGCCGCTTGGGGGAGATCCTCCACTCGAGGATCGAGCTGGCCGCGATCAGCCTCGCGTTCGGCAGCTCCTCGACGAGCATGCCGGAGTCCGAGAAGGGATGGAGGGGATCGGCGCGGTGGCCGATCACCAGGGTGGGCTGGGCCATCTTCACCCGAAGGGCATGGTGAGGCGCGGCCGTCCCCAGGAAGAGGCCCTCGAGCACCGCCGACGAGGGTGCCGGGTCCTGCCGCATCCAGTCGAGGCCGATGTCGATCAGGAAGTTGGTTCGCGGAATCCGGTTGGTGAGCGAGGAAACGGCCCTCAGCAGCGGCTCCCCGAAGCGCAGCCCGATCATGATCGGCGTGAAGATCACCGCGGCGGCGAGCAGCGCGTTGTCGAGCACCGGCATCTCGACCATCATTCCGCGCACCCGCTCGGGGAAGAGATGGGCGGTCTCCAGGGTCGTGTTGGCGCCGAGCGAGGTACCCCCGATCACCGCCTGATCGAGCTCCAGGTGGTCGAGCAGCGCGACCACCTGCTGGGCGAAGAAGGTCATCGAGTAGTGGACCATCTCCGCTGGGCGGTCAGAGCGCCCGTGCCCGAGCAGGTCGATCGCCAGTACCCGGTTCCCCCGGGCGGCCATCTCCGGCCCCAGCCGGTCGAACATCCGGCGGTTCATCAACAGCCCGTGGATCAGCACCAGCGGGCGCTCGCCCTCGCCGTATTCCTCGAAGCTGATCCGGTGGCCCTGGTGGACGAACTCAGGCATTGGCGGCAGTCCAGGCCGGCCTCAGGGCGAGCCGATCGCGGCGGTCTCGCCCGAGGCGCGTTCCCAGGGGCGGGCCGCGCGCAGGGCGGCGAGGATCGCCCGGGTAGCCGGCCACTTGTTGAGCGCGTAGAAGTGGATGCCCGGAGCGCCGCTGGCGAGCAGCTCGGCGCACTGCTGGGCGGCGTAGGCGACGCCGAGCTCGAACTCCCCCCGCTCATCGCCGTCGAGCGCCTCCATTGCCGCGGCCAGCTCCGGCGGGATCTTCGCGTCGCAGAGCTCGCAGATGCGGGCGATCTGCTTGTAGCCGGTCATCGGCATCACCCCGGCGATGATCGGCACCTCGATCCCGGCCGCGCGGGCGGCGGGGACGAAGTCGAAGTAGGTGCGATTGTCGAAAAAGAGCTGGGTGATCAGGAAGCTGGCGCCGCCCTCCACCTTGGTCTTCAGGTAGGCGATGTCCGCCTCGAGGCTGGGGGCCTCGGGGTGGATCTCCGGGAAACAGGCCCCCCCGATCGCGATCTCGGGGTGGGTCTCGGAGATCAGGGCGGTGAGCTCCGCGGCGCTGGCGAGGCCCCCTTCGGGCTGGACGAAGTCGGGCTGGCCGCGTGGTGGATCGCCGCGCAACGCGAGGATGTTCTCGATCCCGGCGCCGGCGGTCCTGTCGATGATCTCACGCAGGCTCTCGGTCGTCTCCCCGACGCAGCTCAGATGCGCCATCGCCTCGACCCCGTACTCGTCGCGAATCGCCCGGGTGGTCTCCAGAGTCCCCTCGCGGGTGGCGCCGCCGGCGCCATAGGTGACCGAGAAGAAGGCCGGCTCCAGCTGGCGCAGCACCTCGACGGTCTCGAATAGGGTCGCGCGGCCCTCCTCGGTCTTCGGAGGGAAGAACTCGACCGAGATGCAGGGCCGGGTGGTGGTGAGGATCTCGTCGATCCGCATTGCCGGGGCATGGTAGAGCGGCACGGCCGTGCGGCTGCAAGCTCCGATGGATACCTTGGCCCTGCAAATGGCGGATGCCGAGCGCACGCTCTCCCAGCGCGAGCTGAATCGGGCGCTGCTCGCCCGGCAGATGCTGCTCGAGCGTGCCTCGCTCAGCCTGCCACGAGCGGTCGAGCGGATGGGCCTGCTCCAGGCCCAATACGCGCCCTCCATGTACATCGGGCTGTGGGCGCGGCTCGAGGGGCTGGGGCGGGAACAGGTGACGAAGGCGCTGGAGCGCCGCACCGTGGTCCAGGGGACGATGATGCGGGCGACGATCCACCTCGCCTCGAAGCGGGACTACTGGCCGATCGTGCTTGCCGTGCGCCGTGCCCGCCGAGAGTCGTGGCTGAGCTACAGCCCGCGCCGCGGCTACAGCGCCAAGCAGATGGCCGCCCACGCCCGGCGGCTTCGGAGGGAGCTCGCCAAGGGTCAACTGAGCCGCAAGGAGATCCACCTGCTTCTCGGCGAGGACAGCGTGGTCACCAACGGGGTCAACATGTGGCTCGACCTGGTCAGGATCCCGCCGTCGGGTACCTGGGAGCGTCGCCGCGCCGACCTCTACGCAGCCGCCGATGATTGGCTGGGACCTCCGGAAGCGACGAGGGAGCAGGGGGTGGAGTTGCTGATCCGTCGCTACCTGGGCGCCTTTGGCCCGGCGCCTGTGGCCGACATCGCCAACTGGGCTGGACTGCCGCCGAAGCAGGTCGTTGCGGCGCTCGGTGGCCTCCGTCTGAGGCGTTTTCGCGACGAGCGGGGCAAGGAGCTGGTTGATCTGCCCCGGGCGCCGCTCCCCGATCCCGACGGTCTGGCACCGGTGCGGTTCATCCCCACCTTCGACGCGATCCTGCTCGTTCACGCGCGACGGACCGGCGTCCTTCCCGAACAGCACCGCCCGAAGGTCTTCAACACGAGGACACCGCAATCCGTCAACACATTCCTCGTCAACGGGGAGGTCGCCGGAACCTGGCGCGAGGAGAAGGGAAAGATCGCGATCGAGCCCTTCGGCAAGCTTGACCGCGAGACCCGTCGCGAGCTATACAAGAGGCCGAGCGCCTGGCGGAGCTGTACGCCCTGCGCCGTGCCGCACACGACGCCTAAATTGAGCGTATGGACAGCGTCGAGCTGATTCTGATCTGCCTCTTCGTCACCGTCGCCGGCCTCAACGCGGCGGCGAACTGGCTCTCGATCCCCTATCCGATCCTCCTGGTGCTCGGCGGGCTCGCGCTGGGGCTCATCCCGGGAGTACCGGACGTCGAGCTCGATCCCGACCTGGTCCTCGTCCTCTTCCTGCCGCCGCTGCTCTACTCGGCCGCCTTCTTCACCGACCTCCGCTCGCTTCGCGACAACGTCCGGCCGCTGTCGTTGACCGCGATCGGGCTGGTGCTGCTGACCACGGTGATAATCGCAGTGATCGCCCACGAGGTGATCGGGATGACCTGGGCGGTCGCCTTCGCCCTCGGCGCGATCGTCTCGCCCACCGACCCGGTGGCGGCAACCGCGATCGCGGGGCGGATCGGGGTCCCGCGCCGTGTCGTCACCGTGGTGGAGGGCGAGTCGCTGATCAACGACGCGACCGCGATCAC
>JBOGZE010000250.1:0-3627 GCA_050697055.1 Solirubrobacterales bacterium | reverse complement strand
CATCGAGTAGCGGCCGCCGACCCACTCCCAGAAGCCGAACATGTTGGCCGTGTCGATCCCGAACTTCGTCACCTCCTCGGCGTTGGTGGAGACGGCGACGAAGTGCTTGGCGATCGCCGCCTCGTCGTCGAGCGCATCGAGCACCCATCGGCGCGCCGTATGGGCGTTGGTCATCGTCTCCAGGGTGGTGAAGGTCTTCGACGAGATCACGAACAGGGTCTCCTCGGAATCGAGGCCCCTGGTCGCCTCGGCGAAGTCGGTGCCGTCGACGTTGGAGACGAACCGAAAGCTCATCTCCCGGCGGCTGTAGTGCCGCAGCGCCTCGTAGGCCATCACCGGGCCGAGGTCGGAGCCGCCGATCCCGACGTTGATCACGTTCCGGATCGGCTTCCCGGTGTGTCCCTTCCACTCGCCGGAGCGGACGGCCTCGCTGAACTTCGCCATCCGGTCGAGCACTTCGTGGACCAGCTTGACCACGTCCTCGCCGTCGACGATCAGGGAGCGATCTTTCGGCATCCGCAGCGCCACGTGGAGGACCGCCCGGTCCTCGGAGACGTTGATGTGATCGCCGCGGAACATCGCCTCGCGGCGCTCGGCGACGCCGCACTCGTCGGCGAGCTGGACGAGCAGCTTCATGGTCTCGTCGGTGATCCGGTTCTTCGAGTAGTCGAGGTAAAGCCCGGCACCCGCTGCGACCAGGCGCTCGCCCCGGCCCGGGTCATCGGCGAACAGCTCGCGCAGATGGCGCTCGCCGATCTCGGCGTGATGCCTCTCGAGCGCCTTCCAGCCATCGAGCTGACGAAGCGGCGGGCTCCCCTCTTCGCCGGTCAAGCTCGTCTAGGCGGCGAGGCGGGCGGACTCGGACTTGATCGTCTCGAGCAGCTCGCGCCAGGAGTCGGCGAAGGCCTTCGCGCCCTCCACCTGCAGCCGAGAAGCTAGGTCATCGGTGTCGACGCCGGCCTCGGCGAACTCGGCCATCGTCTTCGAGGCGTCGCCGCCGTCCGGCGGGATCGGCTCGCCGACCTCGCCGTGATCGGCATAGGCGAGGAGGGTCTTCTCGGGCATCGTGTTGATCGTCTGAGGGGCGGCGAGCGCGTCGATGTAGAGGGTGTCGGAGGCCTCGGGGTCCTTCGTGCCGGTGCTCGCGAAAAGCAGGCGCTGGGGGCGGGCGCCCCCGTTGGCGAGGCCCTGCCAGCGATCGGAGTCGAGCAGCTCCCGGTAGGAGCGGTAGGTCCGCTTGCCGACCGCGATCCCGAGCCTGTTCCGCAGCTCGGCCGGGACCTGGTCGGCGACCGCGACGTCCCAGCGGCTGAGAAAGACGGAGGCGACGGAGGGCACCGCGGGGTCGAGATCCTTGGCGATCCGCCGCTCGATCCCCCTCATGTAGGCGTCGGCCGCTCCCTCATAGTGGTCGGCGCTGAAGAGCAGGGTGACGTTGACCGGAATCCCGGCGAAGATCGACTCCTCGATCGCCTTGTGACCGGCCTCGGTGCCGGGGATCTTGATGAAGATGTTGCACTCGGCGCGCCGGTGGAGGTCGGCGACCTGCGCGATCGTCTTCTCCGCGTCGTCGGCGAACAGTGGCGAGACCTCGAGCGAGACCCAGCCGTCGACCTCGTCGGTGCGCTCGTAGACGGGCTCGAACAGCTTCGCCGCCCGCTTCAGGTCGGTGAGGGCGAGCTCGAAGAAGAGCTGCTCCCCCTCCGCGCCGGAGCCGCGCAGCTCGGCGATCTGCTCGTCGTAGGCGTCGCCGCCGCCGATCGCCTTGTCGAAGATCGTCGGGTTGGAGGTGAGCCCGGTGACCGAGAGATCCGAGATGTAGCCCTCGAGGGTGCCGTCGTCGAGGATCGTCCGGGTGATGTTGTCCAGCCAGAGGCGCTGGCCAAGCTCGTGGAGTGCCTGCGTCGCCTTCACGACCCCCTCCCGTCGTTGACGCCCGCCAGCACCTCGCGGGCGGCCTCGGCGACCCTGTCGGGGGTGAAGCCGAACTCGGTCTGGACGTCCTTGAGCGGGGCGGAGGAGCCGAAGGTGTGCATGCCGATCATCCTCCCACCGGCGCCCACCCAGCGGTCCCAGCCGACGGTCGCGCCCTCTTCGACCGAGACCCGGGCCCTGATCGCCGGCGGCAGGATGCTGTCGCGGTAGGCCTGGTCCTGGCGGTCGAAGAGCTCCCAGCAGGGGAGGCTCACCACCCGCGAGCGAATTCCGTCGGCGATCAGCTTCTCGTGGGCGGCGATCGCCAGCGACACCTCGCTGCCGGTGGCGATCAGGATCACCTCGGGGTCGCCGCCCTCCGGATCGGCGAGCACGTAGCCGCCGCGGCGGAGGCCCTCGGCCGAGGCGTAGCGTGAGCGGTCGAGCACCGGCACGTTCTGGCGGGTGAGGACCAGGGCGACCGGCTGGTGGGTTCGATCCATCGCCGCGCGCCAGGCCTCGACTACCTCGTTGGCGTCGCCGGGCCGGATCACGTCGAGCCCCGGGATCGCCCTCAGCGAGGCCAGCTGCTCGACCGGCTGGTGGGTGGGCCCGTCCTCGCCGAGGCCGATCGAATCGTGGCTGAAGAGGTGGATCACGGGCAGCTCCATCAAGGCCGATAGCCGGATCGCCGGGCGCGCGTAGTCGGAGAAGGTCAGGTAGGTGGACCACAGGGGCCGCAACTTCGACAACGAGAGGCCGTTGGAGGTCGCCGCCGACTCGTGCTCGCGGATGCCGAGGCGCACCTGGCGCCCCGTGCGGGTCTCGGGCTCGAAGTTCTCCTCGCCCTCGAGTCCGACCGAGGTCGAGCCGGTGAGATCGGCGGAGCCCGCAAGCAGCCAGGGCACCCGCTCGGCGATCGCGTTCTCGACCTTGTTCGAGGCCTTGCGGGTCGCGATCCCCCTCTCGTCGGCGTCGAAACTGGGGAGATCGGCGTCCCAGTCCGCCGGCAACTCCCGGCGCTGCATCGCCTCGAGCTCGGCCGCCAGCTCCGGCTCCTCCTCGGCGTAGCCCGACTGCAGCTCCTCCCAGGCGGCGCGCAGATCGGCCCCCCGCCTCCCGACGCCCTCAGCGAAGTTGTCGGTGACCCCGTCGGGGACCAGGAACTGGGCGTCCTCGGGCCACCCATACGCGCGCTTCGTCTCCCGGACCTCCTCCTCTCCGAGCGGCTCCCCATGAACCTCGGCGGTGTCCACCTTGTGGGGCGAGCCGTAGCCGATATGGCTGTCGACGATGATCAAGGTGGGCCGGCCATCCTCGCTCCTGAACTCGTCGAACGCCCTGGTGAGCAGCTCGAGGTCGTTGGCGTCGCCGACTCTGGTCACGTTCCAGCGGTAGCCCATGAACCGGGCGGCGACGTCGTCCTCGTAGGTGATCTCGGTGCGCCCGTCGATCGAGATGTGGTTGTTGTCATAGACCCAGCACAAGTTGTCCAGCCTCTGGTGTCCGGCGAGCGAGGCTGCCTCGTTGGAGACCCCCTCCATCAGGCAGCCGTCGCCGGCGAAGGCGTAGACGTCGAAGTCGAAGAGCTCCGCGTCCGGGCGATTGAAGCGGGCCGCCAGCCACTTCGAGGCGATCGCCATCCCGACGCTGGTGGCGATCCCCTGCCCGAGCGGCCCGGTGGTCGCCACGACCCCGGACGTCCAGCGGTAC
>JBOGZE010000249.1:0-5343 GCA_050697055.1 Solirubrobacterales bacterium | reverse complement strand
CGCAGCGCCATTCGGGTGATCCAGAGGAGGAAGAGATAGAGCAGGGCGAGGAAGCCGAACTTGAGCGCGACCGCTAGCGGCTCGAGGTCGTTCACTGCTCGATATCGAAGCTGAAGACGGTCGTCCCTAGGGTGACCTCGTCGCCGGGCGAGAGTCGAGCCGAGGAGACCCGGCGCCCGTTGACCTTGACGCCATTGGTGGAGCCGAGGTCGACGACCTGCCAGTCGCCGACGCTCGAACGCCGCAGCTCGGCGTGGCGGCGGGAGATGTTGGGGTCGTCGAGGACGCAATCGCAGTCCTTCGAGCGGCCCAGGCTCGCCGTGGGGCCGTCGAGGACATAGCGCCGGTCATCGACGGCGACGATCGCCCGGGTCTCCGCGAAGGCCTGCTGGGGCCGGCGCTTCGAGCGGGCCTTCTCGGCCTGGGTCGCCGAGTAGACCATCGTGTGCCCGTGCTCGCCTTGGGTCGGCTCGGCGCCCTGGCGCTGCGGCGGGCGCACCAGTCGGGTCTGGATCCCGAACTCGCCGAGCCGCAGGCGCTCGTCCTGGTCCATGTTGACCACCGGGCGGGTGAGCAGGTCGTAGTCGTGATGGCGGGCGTGCTCAAGCAGGTGGCCGCTGAGCTCCTGGGTCAGCGAGCTCTCGTAGTCCTTGAAGCGCTCGTAGTCGTCGGGGGCGAGCCAGACCGTGTACTCGTTGGGGACGTAGACGCGCTGGACCGAGGCGGTCTTGTGCGCGTCCATCTCCTTGGCGAGCTTGCGGGCGATCTCGACCGGCTGCACGCCCGAGCTGAAGGCGCGGCTGAAGACGCCTTCGACTAGTCCCTCGATCCGGGCTTCCAGGTTGCGCAGAACGCTGATCGCAGGCTCCTCAGGTCGGTTGGCGGGCACGCAGAGCGGCCCGGGTGGGAAATCCTAGGCGGTCGCGCCGGTGCCGGGTTGCTCAGCGGACGCGCTGTCGCGCCCGGGGACGCCCACGCGCCTGGCGACCAGCGCCGCGACCACGGCGGCGACCAGCGCCGCGAACAGCAGCCCCGGCGGGTCGCCGCTGGGGCCGGCGACCAGGCGGTGCGCCGAGATCAGCCCGGCGGCCCAGATCAGCGCCCCGAGGGCGTCGAGGACCGGTGCCCGGCCGCGAACAAGCAGGGGCAGGGCGAAGGCGGCGAGGGCCCAGACCGCGGCCGGTCCGAGCACCGACCAGCCGAAGAGCGGAACGACCACGTCGCTGAGGGCAAGCCCGATGGAGTCCTGCCAGCCGTCGGGCGCGGCGATCTCCGGACCAAGTAGCAGGGTGCGGCCGGCGACCTCCTCCCACGCGGCCAGCCAGAGGTATCCGAGCCCTCCGAGGAGGGCTCGGCCGGCCGCTCCCCGGGCGAGCCCGGCGAGCGCCGGGTAGACAGGGGCGAGCCCGGCGAGCCCCAGGGCCGGAGCAAGTCCCGGGAGCGGAACCGCCCCCGGGGCGATCATCGGGGCGAGCAGGGGCAGGGCGAGGACGATCGCGAGCAGGGCCGAGCCGGGCTCCTCAGCCCCGACCAGAAACCAGGCGACAGTCACCCCGAGGGCAAGGCCGAGCGCGGGCCGTGGCCGGGCCAGCGCCAGGACACCGGCGAGCGGGGCGGCGAGCATTACCGGGAGGGGACCGCCGCTGCCGATCAGCGCGGCGAGGACGAGGCCACCGACACCGACCGCGGTGAGGATCCGCGCCGGTGGCGAGCGGCAGAGGCGGGGGCGCTCCCCCTCCTCCTGCGGTCGGAGCACCGGCGGGAGCCGCTCCCCGGTCAGCTCCCTGGCGTGGACGCTCAGCGCCGCCTCCAGCTCGGAGGCCAGCGGGCGCAACTCCGGATCGGGGTCGAGGGCGGCGTCGATCGCCTCCGTCAGCGCCACCGGCAGATCGGGGCGGACGTCGCCGAGGGGAATGAGCGGCTCCCCGATCGCCCGCGCGGTCGCCGCCGGGCCCTCGCGCATCAGTGGGTGCTCGCCGCAGAAGCACTCGTAGAGGGTGAGGGCAAGCGAGTAGACGTCGGCCGCGGGACCGGGTCGGAGCCCGTCGGCCTGCTCGGGGGCCATGTAGGCGAGGGTCCCGACCACGTCGCCGCTGGCGGTCAGGGTCTTCTCGCCGGTGATCCGGGCGATCCCGAAGTCGACCAGCTTCGCCTCGCCCCCCGCCGCCACCAGGATGTTCTCCGGCTTCACGTCGCGATGGACGACGCCGTTGCGGTGGGCGTGGGCGAGGGCCGCGCAGGCGCCGACGCCCAACTCGGCAACGAGGCGGTCGGAAAGATCTCCCCGGCGGCCGAGGACGCGCACAGTCTCCCCGTCGATCAACTCCGAGACGAGGTAGGCCCGCTCGCCGTCCGTCGCCAACTCGTAGAGGGTGGCGATGTTGCGATGGGCGAGCCGTGCGACCGCCTGCGCCTCGCGGGTGACTCGGGGCGCGCCGTGGTCGCGGTCGATCACCTTGACCGCGACCGAACGCTGCAGGCGCTCGTCCCAGGCCTGGTAGACCGTGCCGAAGCCGCCGCTGCCGATCGTCTCCTCGATCAGGAACCGGTCCAGGATGCGCTCGCCCACCATCGCTCCTTCCGGTTCCACACGAAGAGCTCCTTTCCTTCGCAGGGCCGTCGCGCACAGTCTCGGAGTGGTGCCGGGAGCACGCAGCCTAGACTTCCGCCCTTGTGGCATTCCTCGACGAGGAAGAGCAGCGGGTTGCCGCGCCGGCAGGACCCGAGCGTCCCAGGCGGGAGTTCACCGGACCGGAGCGGCGCCGTCGGCAGTACCTGCTCCGCCGGCTGATCGCGGTCGGGGTCGGTTTCGGCTTCGTGGTCCTGCTGGTGCTCGGGGTGCGCGGCTGCCTCGAGGCGCGCTCCGATCGCGGCCTCCGCAACTACACCCAGGACATCGGCACGATCATGCAGGAGTCCGAGCAGCGCGGCAAGGACTTCTTCGACACGATCGAGAGCCCCGACAACACCTCGATCACCCTGCAGAACCGGATCAGCAGCCTGCGCGGCGCCTCGGAGTCGCTCTACGACCGGGCGCAGAAGATCGGGGTTCCGGGGCAGATGGACAACGCCCAAAGCGCCGCGGTTCTCTCGCTGCGGCTGCGGCGGGACGCCCTGGACACGATCTCCCAGAACGTCGGCCAGGCCGCGGCGCGAACCGAGACCGCCGACGCGATCACCGCAATCCAGGAAAGGATGGGGAGCTTCTATGCCAGCGACATCCTCTGGTCCCAGGTGGCGGTGCCAGAGATCGACGACGTGCTCCAGGACGAGCAGGTGGAGGGGCAGGACCTCCCCGCCGGCAACTTCATGCCCGAGGACGCGCTCGACTGGCTCGACCAGACGAAGATCGCCGAGGTCTTCGGCGGGCTCACCGGAAGCGACGTCGCCGGCGGCACCCACGGCCTCGGCCTCCTCCAGACCACGATCGGCGATACGACTTTGAGCGCCGACTCCACCACCACGGTGCCCGACGACTCCCGCGAGGTCGACGTCCAGGTCCAGAACCAGGGCGAGTCAGACGAGGCGGGGGTGACCGTGGTGGTGACGATCAACGGCCAGGAGCTCCAGGACACGGTCGATCTCGACGCCGGCGAGTCCGGAACGGTGAAGCTGCCGATCCAGACCCTTCCCCAGCCCGGGACGGAGACCACGGTCGAGGTCCTGGTGCAGCCGGTACCCGGCGAGGCGGTTGCCGACAACAACGAGGCCACCTACGCGGTCATCTTCGGCCCGGCCACGGGCTAGTGCTACCGAGCTGATGCGGGTTGCTTATCTGGGCCCCCCGGGCACCTTCACCGAGGACGCGCTACATGAGGCGATCGGGCGCGAGGAGGTCGAGGCGCTGCCGAAGCCCTCGATATACGCCGCGATCATCGCGGTCCAAACCGGTGAGGCAGACCGCGCCCTGGTCCCCTTCGAGAACTCGATCGAGGGGGCGGTCAGCGCCACCCTCGACACGCTCGCCTTCGACGCCCAGGAGGTGACGATCGTCGGCGAGCACGACCTGCCGATTCGCCACTGCCTGATCGCGCGAGAGCAGATTCCCCTGGAGCGGATCGAGGTGGTGCTCTCCCACCCTCAGGCGAGCGCCCAGTGCGCCCGCTTCATCCGCGAGAGGCTTCCCGCCGCCGAGGTCCGCCCGGCGGCGAGCACCGCCGACGCGGTCCGCCTGGTTAGCGAGCATGAGGGCGCCTGGGCGGCGCTCGGCGCCGCCTCCGCTGCGAGGCTCTACGGGGCCGCGGTGCTCCAGGACGGGATCGAGGACGAGCCCGACAACGTCACCCGCTTCGTCTGGGTCGCGCCAGGCGGGACCAGGGCCGAGGGAGACGGGCCCTGGCGGACCTCGCTGGTCTTCGCCGAGCTCGGCGACGACCGTCCGGGGGCCTTGGTCGAGGCCCTGCAGGCGTTTTCCGAGCGCGGGGTGAACCTGACCCGAATCGAGTCGCGGCCGCTGCGGCGGGGCCTGGGGCGCTACATGTTCTTCTGTGATCTGGAGGGCTCGGGCGAGCAGGAGGCGGTTGCCGGCGCGATCGAGGAGCTCCGCGGAAAGGCAGAGTCGGTGCGGATCCTGGGCAGCTATCCGGTCGCCAGCGCCGCTGGAGTGCCCGGGACCACGTAGCGGTTTGGCTAGAATCGCGCGGGATGGATAGAGGGGCTGCCGCGCGCGAGCAAACCGTGCCGGTGAACGGCCGGGGGTCTTCGAACGGCCACGTGGCCGTAGATGGTGAGGGTGATGCCGATGCCGAGGTAGCGGCGGCCAGGGCCCGCCGGCTGACCAGAGGCCGGGTCCTGGTCCTTAACGCCTCCTACGAGCCGCTCAACGTCTGCACGGTGCGGCGCGCCTTGGTGCTGATCCTGAAGGAGAAAGCCGAGGTGCTCGAGGAGGGGGACGGGGTTCTGCGATCGGAGACGATGTGCCTCGACCGTCCCGAGGTGATCCGTCTGATCAGCTTCGTCCGGGTGCCGCGCGACATCCACCGCCGCCGGATCACCCGCAAGGCGGTGCTCGCCCGTGACGGCTGGACCTGCCAATACTGCGGCACCAGCAAACCGAGCCTCACCGTTGACCACGTGATCCCCCGCAGCCGCGGCGGCGACTCGGTCTGGGAGAACATCGTCGCCTCCTGCGCTCCCTGCAACCGGAAGAAGGGCAACCGATTGCCCCGCGAAGTGCGGATGCATCCCCGCAAGAACCCGCGGCCGCCGGGCCCGACTGTCTTCATCCGGATCGCCGCGCCGCGGACCCCGGCGACCTGGGAGCCCTACCTCGTAACCGCGTAGCGGCTGCCTGCAGCCACGGCCTGATGGGGCCCCGCTATTTGCGCTTCTTGCGCTTGCGGG
>JBOGZE010000248.1:0-3590 GCA_050697055.1 Solirubrobacterales bacterium | reverse complement strand
CCTCCGAACAGCTCGGCTTGCCGCCGCCCGTAGTCCAGCTCGGGTCGGGTGAGCGGCGGGCGACCACGCTCGGGGAACGCCGCGGTCTCGGACATGCCGTAGGCGGCCCAGTGATCGGGGACGGGCGGCCAGTGATCCTCGACGTCGTCGCGGGACGTCGCTAGGTAGGCGCCCACCCGGTCCGCTGCCTCGCCCCAAACATCGCCTGGGAAGATTCGATGGAGGCGCGCCAGAGCCCAATAGGTCTCCCCGGTGTAGTACTTGGAGTACTCACCGGGGACTGGCGCCCCTCGTGTCGAGTCGTATGACGCAAGTACCGCACCTGACGGTTCGGTTTGAGCGACCAGGAATCGCCCGAGCCGGGCTAGCACGTCGTCGTAGCGCCGCTCACCCGTAGCGTCCCGGCGAATGGTCAGGGCGGCAACCAGGAGCGCGCTGGCGCCCGTAGAAATCGGTCCCGGCCCAGAGAACGCGGCCCAGCCATCGCGCTCGATGAGCCTGTCGAGCGCCCATTCGGTACCCCGGTCGGCAGAGCGCAGCGCTCCCGGCAATCCTGCTTCGGCGGCCTGATAGAGCCCCATCGTCACCCCGGCGTGGCGAACCAGGTTGTACTCGGACGGAGTGGAGTCGTGCTCGGCGTCGTAGAGGTACATCCAGGTGCCATCCGCAGCCTGATTGCGGACGAACCAATCGACGGTGGCCTGGGCGGAGGATTGGAGCCGCCCGGCGGTAACCGGCGGGCAGCGCTCGGGCGGTGCCACCACCGTGAACGCGAGCGTTATGAGCAGCGCCAAGATCACGCCAGCCCGCCACACGCGCGTGCTGGCCCGCGGACCGGAGTCGTCGGGTGTCTCGTCGTCCGTCATGTCGGCGCGACCGAGGCCGGACCTTTACCGGTGCACCAATTAGGCCCCTAATTGGGCCGCCGCGGCGGCCCGCGCCGCCTCCTGGTCCTGCCTGCGCGCCACTGCGAGTCCGGCCTGCCAACCGGGTGCGCGTCCACCCGTTGGAGGCTGAATCGACTCGGTATCAATCCCGCTGCGCGCGATCACCCACGCGATCACCGAGTTCGAATTCCACATCTCGCCCGTCCGAAACTGATCGCGACCCCACACGGGGGTGGGGACCTGCGCGACTAGGTCGAGTACGCGCCGCGCACGATCTTCGTCGCTGCTCAGTCGCCGGGGGCTATCTACCGCCGCGGCGATGTCCGGGATATGTCCGTTGAGCCAAAGGCGAATCTCGTAGCGGAAGATCCGAAATCGGCCCGCCCAGCGAGTGCCGACGGGGCCTTCGGCGACGACGCCGCGCAGGTTCCCGCTCCAGTCGTGGACGGGCGCCTGCTCGATGACGAACGTCCCGTCCGCGACCTCCACTTGGAGCGCCGAGTGGTAGAGGTCCCGCGCCTTACGCCGCCCCAGCCGCGCGGCCAGCGCTTCGTAGACACGACCGTTAAGCCGGACGAAGTGTCCGCCTGCGCCCAGAGGCAACCAGTACAGGTCGACTGCGGCCGTCCCTCGATCTGCCGAATCGCTCGCCAGCACGTCTCGGCCGCCTGTCCTCACGCGGCGAGTATCGCAACCTCCCGCTCAGGCGCATCGGCGTCAGCCCGACCGTCATCGCCCGCGAAGCGGGTAGGGGCCGGGCTTACCCCGGCCCCTCCCACGCCACCCGGCATGCGGGTCCGCACCGGGCGGCTCGCGTCGCGTCCCGAAGACGGCGATAGGGATCGGTGAATCCGGCGAGGCCCAGCTTGCGCCAGTAGGAGTTGGGCAGGGCGCGTTGGAGCGGTGCGGAGCCCGCGGTCCGCCAGTAGCCCTTGCGCGAGCCGGCCCACTCTCGGGCCGCTCGCTCCGGGATTCCCAGCGCTCGCAGGTTGCGCCGCCGCGTGCGGTGGCGCTTCCACTCCTTCCAGCGGACCTGCCGCAACCTGCGGCGGAGCCACTCGTCGAGCTCCTCGAAGGGCCGCGGGGTGTCGGCCAGCGCGAAATAGGCCGTCCACCCCACGGTGAAGCGGTTGATCTCAGCGATCCTCCGCCCCATCGAGACGCCCCAGCGCCGCGAGCTGAGGCGGCGCAGGCGACCCTTGGCCCGCCTCCGGGCCTTCGGATCGACCCTCACCTTGACCTCGCCCCCACGGCGCAGGAAGCCGAACCCCAAGAGGGTCGCCCTGTAGGCCGAGCCGACCGAGGACTTCCCTCGGTTCACCCGCAGCTTGAGGCGTCGCTCGACGAACTCGCAGGTGCTCTCCATCACCCTCTGCGCCGCCCTCTCGGAGCGAACGTAGATGGTGAGGTCGTCCGCGTAGCGGACGAAGCGGTGCCCGCGCTTGGCCAGCACCCGGTCGAGGTCGTCCAGGTAGACGTTGGAGAGCAGCGGCGAGAGCGGGGAGCCCTGAGGGGTCCCCTCCTCGCTCGGCTGCTTCACCCCGTCCGCCATCACGCCCGCTTCCAGGTAACGCCGGATCAACCTGAGCACTCGCTTGTCATCCACCCGTCTTGCGGCCACGGCCAGCAGCCGATCGTGGTTGACCCGATCGAAGAAGCGATCGAGGTCCTGATCGACCGCCCACTCAAACCCCTCGGCGATGTCGCGCCGAGCGCGCTCCACCGCCTGGTGGGCCGAGCGCCCGGGGCGAAAGCCGAAGCTCCTGCCCGAGAAGCCGGGATCGAAGACGGGCGTCAGCACCTGCAAGAGGGCCTGCTGGACCATCCGGTCCAGGGCCGTCGGCACCCCCAGCTCCCGCTCACCGCCGGAGGGCTTTGGGATCGTGACCCTCCGGACTGCTTGGGGACGGTAGGTGCCCGCTTCGAGCGCCGCCCTGACCTCGGGCCAATGATCGTGAAGCCAGCCACGCAACTCGCCGGTCTTCACGCCATCGACGCCGGGGGCACCGGCGTTTTGCTCGACGCGTCGGAGCGCCCCGGCGAGATTCTCGCGGGAGAAGGCTCTCTCCCAGAGGCTCGGCGGGGCGGGGTGAGCTTCGGCGGGCGCGGGCGCCGGTTGGTCGCTGCGCTCTTCGCGGGGGGCTTCGGGCTTCACCCTGGGCACCCAATGCGCGAAGGCCCCGTTGCCGGGGTTGGCTGCGGTCTGTGCGACCAACGCGAGCACCGTGCTCTGAAGCTCGGCTTCGCGTTCGGCCCTTCGCGGCGCACGATCTCGCCGCTACTACGGCCTCTGCTGACTTCTGCCGGGTGACCGGCCGCCTCTCGGCGACCGGGGTCGGGCGACCCACTTCGTCGAGGCCGACGTCCCGGCAGATCTCCCCGGATAAGGGCAGCAACCTTCCTCGCGCACCCGCCGCATCTACGCGACGGCCCCTTGATGACCGCGGGCTTCGACGTGCGTTGCCGCCTCGCCCGGATCGCCGCGCCTTCTATGCGATTCGTGTTCCTCGGGTCGCGAGTTCGCCTCGGCCTTCCTTCCCACCCCGCCTCGCGGCGACGCAGTTGCCATCGACTTGTGGTTGGTGTCATCTCCTCCACAGGGGACTTGCACCCCCGAGCTGCTGATCATGCCGCGCGTACTCGGGTAGCCGGGGCGGTTACCCGCCCCGGCTCCCACAGAACCGTACGTGCGCTGTTCGCATA
>JBOGZE010000247.1:0-2158 GCA_050697055.1 Solirubrobacterales bacterium | reverse complement strand
CTTCCCGCCTGCGGAGCTGAGCCCGTAGGGCGAAGCGGAGCAGGCGGGGCGGCTCAGTCGCCGGAGCTGGGCGGCCCGAGCTCGCGGCCCTGCAGGCGGTAGCTGTCGCCCTTCAGCGCCAGGATCTCGGCGTGGTGAACGAGGCGGTCGATCATCGCTGCGGCAACGACGTCGTCGCCGAAGATCTCCCCCCAGGCAGAGAACGGCTTGTTGGAGGTGACGATCAGGCTCGCCTTCTCGTAGCGCGCCGAGACCAGGCTGAACATCAGGTTGGCGGCCTCGGGGTCGAAGGGGATGTACCCCACCTCGTCGATTACCAGCAGCGGAACGAAGCCCAGGCGGCGAAGCTCGGCCTCGAGTGAGCCCTGGCGCTTTGCCTCGCCGAGGCGCGCGCATTCGGTCGCGGTCGCGAAGGCGACCTTCCTGCCCTGAAGGCAGGCGCGGATGCCGAGCGCGATCGCCAAATGGGTCTTGCCCGTGCCCGGCGGGCCGAGCAGCACGACGTTCTCCCTTCCGTGCAGAAAGTCGAGCTGGCCGAGGTGCTCGACGACCGTCTTCTTCACCGAGCGCTGGAAGGTGAAGTCGAACTCCTCGAGGGTCTTTCGGGCTGGGAAGCGGGCCGCCTTGATCCGGCTCTCGCCGCCGTGGGACTCGCGCGAGGCGACCTCGGTGGAGAGCACCGCCTCCAGGAAGCGCTCGTGCGACCAGCTCTCCTCCCGGGCCCGCTCGGCCAGCTTCGCCGTCGCCCTGGCCGCCGCCGGCGCCTTCAGCGCCCGGAACAGATGGGGGAGCTCCGATGTCTTGCTCACGCCGGGATCAGGGCGTCGTAGCGATCAAGGGGGCGGCGCTCGACCTCTGCCCAGCGGCCGGTCTTGCGCTCGCCGCGCAGCCGCTCCAGCTCTTGCTGGTGGGCCGGGTCGGTGAAGGTCAGCTGCTTGGCGAACGCCCGGCGGTGCTGGCAGGCGAGCTCGCCGGTATCGAGTGCCACCGCGCGGATCTCGCGCTGGGTGACCGCGACCTCAACCCGTCGTCCCGCAAGCTTGGGATCAAGGGAGTAGTCGTTGGTGTCGAAGCGCAAATACGGCTGGGTGGGCACCCTGATCGCGAAGCGGCGGTCTGTGTCGGGCATCTGGGCGGGCAGGGCGCGCATCGCCTCGCGCTCTTTGGCGAGGCGATCGATCGGGCGCTCGCGCAGGTCCTGGAAGTCGAGCTCTGACGCGTAGCTGCGGTCGGGCTCGAAGCTGCGCTCGATGAAGTCGTGCAGGCGCTCGATCAGGCCCTTGGCCTCGGGGTCGCCGGCGTCGCAGATCACCCAGCCCACCCCGAGCGCCCCGCAGTAGCCGGCGAACTCGTCTGAGGGGCGGCCCTTGGGCGCGATCGCCCCCTCGCGATCCCAGACGAGCTTCGCGGGCAGGGCACCGAGCTTCTGCAGGCAGCGGCTCATCCCCCAGAGGATGTCGGGGGCCGCCTTGGAGAAGATCAGGGCCCCGGCGCCGGCCCGCGAGTAGCCAGAGCAGCAGCTGACCACGTAGCCGCGGCGTAGCTGGCCGTGGCCGACGGGGATCACCCGCGAGGGCTCCCAGAGGTCGAACTGGACCAGCTCGCCGGGCTCGTAGACGGTCCGCTGGAAGGTGCGAGGCGGGTCGAAGACCGGGCGCAGCTCGCGAACGTAGTCATCGCAGATCGTCTTGCCGCCGCCATAGCCCTCCTCGCTGATCCGCTCGCGGATCACCTGCGAGGGGATCGAGGCGTCCTTGCCCAAAAGCTCGTGGATCTTCGGCTTGAACGGGTCGAGCTTGGAGGGCCTCGGGGCCCGGGGGCCGTAGCGGGGCGGCTCGGAGCTGCGCAGGGCGGTGCGGATCGTGTTGCGCGAGTGGCCGGTACGCCTCGCGATCTCCTTGATCGACTTCCTCTCGACCAAGTGCATCCGCCGGATCTCGGCCCATCGCTCGACGTCGACCACCCTCTTCCTCCTGACTCCGATCGCTAGATCGAGCCAGGCTCGGAATCCCGGCGGACGCTCTCGCCTCCGTCACCGGGGGGTCAGTTTTCGACCGGCGAGAGGGGGTCAGTATTCAGGCGGCGCCGACAATCGGCGCTACCACGCGGGATACGGCATTCGTGTACCGATCCATGTTCCCGAGGCCCTCCCCTATTC
>JBOGZE010000246.1:0-1590 GCA_050697055.1 Solirubrobacterales bacterium | reverse complement strand
TGCTCGGCCTCGATGATCACCAACCCGCGCTCCATCTCGTCCGGCTTGATGCTGCCGCTGCGGTTCTCGTAGGGGTGGTCGAGGAACCAGACCAGCAGCAGGCCCGAGACGACCAGGGCGGTGATCGCGCCGATCAGGCTCCCCTGGACGATGAAGTGCTCGCGCCGGTCGGCGAAGAAGAAAGCGAACCCGACGGTTGTCAGTGCACCGAGGCCCAGGAAGAACCAGACCGGGCGCCGGCAGGGCGCGGTTGGCCTCGCTGAGCCGCGTGCGCCGGGCGTCCGTCCGCTTGTCCTGCTGATCGAGCAGCTGCAGAAAGGCGGCCTCCTCCTCCGGCGTGTGGGGGTGCAATTCCTTGAGATCGTCCTGGAACCGGTTCACCCACGTCTGCACCACCGGGCTTCGCCGGCCCTCCTTCATCGCCGGCCACTCGTCGTTGATCACGGCCCGCCCGTAACAGATCAGCACGCCCTCGATGGGCTCCTGCTCGGCCGCAGGGAAGAACTCGGCCGTTCGCGACAGCTGCACCAGGGTCGTCGCCTCCTCCTCGGCGCCGCTTTTCGCGTCGTTGAAGCTCTGGAACGCCTCGAGCACGACGAAGGCGAGGATGACCGCGAACGCCGTGCCGAGGAAGGCGAAGATCCCGGCGCCGCGCTCGACCTCGACGAAGAAGTGATCGATCTTCGACCGGCTCCGGACGAGGTGCCCACCGCCGCCGCGGCGGCGACCGCCACGATCAGCGTCAGAAGCCACAGATTCACTCAGCCTCTCCCCGCAACGCGGGGCCATCCTAGTCGTGTGGCCGACGCGCCCGACGGCTGACTACCACTTCTCGACGTCCTTGCCCTTGCCGCGCTTGAGCAGGTCCTTGGCCTTTACCACCGAAGAGCAGATCCTTCGCCTTTCCGCCGACGAGCGTGTCGGCGCCGCCGCCTCAGTCCTTGCCATTCTCGCCGCAGAGCCGATCCCCGCCGCCGCGGCCGATGAGGGTGTCTGGGCCATCGAGGCCGACGATCACCTCGGCCCTCTTATCCGTCTGGCGGGTCGTCTCCTACCGCCGTGCGGAGAGGGACGCCAGTAGCGCGAACTGCGGGGTATGGCGTCTCTGTGGCGGGAACTTCCACCGGCCGCTGGGGGAAGCCAGTTCCGAGACGCGCTCGCCGCGTCCCGGATTCAGTTCAAAGGCGCGATTTGTCCTCCCTACGAGGCGCGGATAGACAGGTATGCCGCACAGCGTGAGCTCGACGGTTCTGCCTTCACGCGGGACCGACATCGCGACCCACTGCCACGCAGGCTGCCGCTTTGCATATTGACCTCAACCGGTCAACGCACCACCCCTGACGTCTCGCATCGTCTCACCTAGTCCGAGCGCTGTCGAGCGAAGGCCGTAGGCCGAAGCGAGTCAGCGCTCGGCGCCGGCCTCCTCGAGGCCGTCGATCAGCCCTGCGAGCTTCTCGGCAGGAGTCCGAAAGCCGAGCGTCTCTCGCGGGCGGCGGTTGAGCTTTGCGGCGACCTCGTCGAGGCGCTCCTGGCTCACCCCGGCGAGGCTCTTGCCCTTCGGGAAGTACTGGCGAAGGAGGCCGTTGGTGT
>JBOGZE010000245.1:0-1996 GCA_050697055.1 Solirubrobacterales bacterium | reverse complement strand
TCACCAACGTCGGTGAGCTCTACCACGAGTTCATCGTCTACGCCAACGTCGACGGTGTCGCGCCCGGCGATCTTCCGATCAATGAGGAAGAGAACGAAGCGGCCCTCGTCGAGGAGAACATCGTCGGGGAAGCCCCGTACGCAACGCCACCGATCGTTCCCTCGGACAAGCAACCCGGCGACGCGGACCACCACATCCGCGGTGGGGGCTGGGGTGCCGAGTTGACCGTCGACCTCAAGCCCGGGGACTACATCTTGCTCTGCAACCTCGAGGGCCACTACAGCCAGTTCAAGCAGTACGTCGTCTTCACCGCGGAGTAGTGTCAAGGCTCGCCGGAGTTCCCCGGACCTGCTCATGGAAATTCCGCAGACTCGTTGGTGGCGTGAGAGGCGCTGAGAGCGCTTCTGCGCTTTCAGCGGTGACGGCTTCGAGTGGTGCGGTTGACGTCGGCGGGGTCGATCGGGCCGTTTTCGGCCGCGGTCGGTCCGGATCGAGGCGCTGAGAGCCGTTCTGCGGGCCTGCGAGCGGTCGGCGCGAGCTTCTACTTGCCGGCTGGGGCGGCTTGGAGGCCGGCGCGGAGGGGCGTCGAGTCGTTCTTGGTGGCGGCGCATCCGGTAGGAGGGCCCGTTGATCGTGAGGACGATGCCACGGTCGAGGAGCCGGTCGAGGATGGCGGCGGCGACGGTCGGGTCGTCGAAGATCTCGCCCCACTGGGCGATGCCGCGGTTGGTGGTGAGGATGATCGAGCCGTGCTGGTAGCGGCGGGAGACGACCCGGAAGTAGTGGCTGGCCGCCTCGGCGGGCAGCGGCAGGTAGCCGAGCTCGTCACAGATGAGGACCTGGGGGCCGTTCCAGAAGCGCATCGTCGTCTGCCAGCGGCCCTCGAGCGCCGCCCGCTGCGTCTTGGCGACCAGGTCGGCGGCGGTCGTGTAGTAGACGCGGTAGCCGGCCTCGACCGCGCTGCGGCCGAGCTCCACCGCCAGCATCGTCTTGCCCACGCCGGGCGGGCCGATCAGCAACAAGTTGCCCTTCTCCTCGACGAAGCGGAGCGTCGCCAGCTCCTCGACCATCCTGCGGTCGAGCGCGGGCTGGGCGTCGTAGTCGATGTCGGCGAGCGTCTTGGCCGAGGGGAAGCTGGCGAAGCGGAGCCGGCCTTCGAGCCAGCGGCGCTCGGTCGCCTCCACCTCGAGCGCGAGCAGCCGCTCAAGGAAGCGGGTGTGGGAGAGCTTCTCCTGCTCGGCCTGCTGCAGCGCCGGCGCGAGCTGCTCGGCGACCGCGCCCAGGCGCAGGTAGGCGAGGTGGGAGCGCAGCTGCTGGTAGACGCCCTGCTCTTTCATCGCGCCGCGGCGAGCTCGGCGTAGCGCTCGAGCGAGGGGAGCTCGACGTCGACGAGCGCGTGCGGGGCGAGCCCGTGGGCGAGCGCGATCGCCTGGCAGAAAGCCGGGCTCCGATGGGTTTTCCATCGGAGCCCGGAATCTTCGCCGAGGTAGTTTCGATTTCGTCCACCCGATCGGCAGTGTTTCGGATTCCGCCTACTTCATCGAGTCGATCGGGTTTCGTCCTACTTTCGATCTATTTCTCGGTGCACGCAGAGGATCGCACTCCTTCGAGAGCGTCTCGTCGGGGGATGCACCGATTGTGTTGTGGTTTTGCCGCAGTCATCGGCTGACCACCGTCCGCAACTGACGCACGCGGCGGGCCGAGCGAGCGGCGCGTGCGTGGGTTCGGATCCGGCGACGGAGTGTTATCGTCGCCGAAGCTGCTCGGAGGAGACGGTTGGTGGCGCATCGGGTACTGATCGCCGGCGGGGGTGTCGCGGCTCTCGAGGCCGCGCTGGCCCTGCGGGAACTGGCGGAAGGTCGCGTCAGGGTCGAGCTGCTGGCGCCCGAGCCTCAATTTTGGTACCGGCCGCTCGCCGTCGCCGAGCCGTTCGGTCTCGGCGAGGTGAGGCACTTCGACCTGGCCGAGCTCGCCGCGGCCGCCGGTGCGACCTTCT
>JBOGZE010000244.1:0-6323 GCA_050697055.1 Solirubrobacterales bacterium | reverse complement strand
GCCCCATCCGAGGACGCATCCGCGCCCGCAGGATGGGGGGGCACCGCGTCGTCAGGACCCGCGGGCCCCGCGCATCCATCCCTCGCTCTTTAAACTGCGCCGCCAACCGCAAACCGACCCTCGTCGCAAGGCGCGGGGAGCTGCCCGGGTACAACGCTCGGGTCCCCACCGCGGCAGCGAGGCCAAGGGCGCTCAAGTGGGCGCCCATCTAGAAAACAAGCGAACTGAGAGGCGAGATGGCCGACGTAGGCATCAAGGAGCTGCTGGAGGCTGGAGTTCACTTCGGCCACCAGACGCGGCGCTGGAACCCGCGCATGCGCCGCTTCATCCATGGAGAGCGGGACGGAATTCACATCATCGACCTGCTGCAGACCGAGCAGCTGCTGAAGCAGGCTCGCGACTTCGTCACCGAGGTCGCCTCGAAGGGCGGCGTGATCCTCTTCGTGGGAACCAAGAAGCAGGCGCGCGACTCGATCCAGGAATGGGCGGAGCGCTGCGGGATGCCGTACGTGAACCGGCGCTGGCTCGGCGGCCTGCTCACCAACTTCAACACGATCAAGAAGCGGATCGCCCGCCTGCACGAGCTGCGCGACCTGAAGGAGGGGGGCAGGCTCGATCTGCTCCCAACGAAGGAGCGGATGTCGATGGAGGCCGAGCTCCGCAAGCTCGAGTACAACCTCGGCGGGGTGGCCGACCTCCAGCGGCTCCCGGACGCCGTCCTGATCGTCGACCTGAAGACCGAGGAGATCGGCCTGCGGGAGGCCGCGCGCCTGGAGATCCCGATTATCGGCCTGGTCGACACCAACTGCGACCCGGGGCCGGTCGACTACGTGATCCCGGGCAACGACGACGCGATCCGCTCCTGTGATCTGGTCATCCGCACCCTCGGCGAGGCGATCGAGGGCGCCGCGGCTCGCTGGCGCGCCGAGGAGGAGCGCCGCCGGGCCGAGGAGGAGGAGCGCAGGCGGAAGGAGGAAGAGGAGCGCAAGCGCCGCGAGGAGGAGGAGAAGGCGAAGCAAGAGGCCGAGGAGAAGGCGAAGCAGGAGGCCGAGGAGAAGGCGCGGGCGGAAGCCGAGGCCAAGGCGAAGGCCCCCACCCCGGAGCAGCCGGCCGCCGAGCAACAGCAGCCGCAGCAACAGCCCGCCGAGCAGGAAGGCGGCGAGCAGCCTCAGCCGGAGCCGGCCGAGGCCCCCGCGGGCGGGGGCGGCGAGGGAAGCGGCTGATGGCGACGGTGACGGCGGCGGACGTGAAGGCGCTCCGTGATCGCACCGGCGCCGGGATGATGGACTGCAAGTCGGCCCTCGAGGAGGCCGACGGCGACGTCGAGAAGGCGATCGAGATCCTCCGGGTGAAGGGCGCTGCCTCGGCTGCCAAGCGCAGCGGCCGCGGCACCAGCGAGGGGATCATCTCCTCCTACGTGCACACGACCGGCCGTGTCGGCGTCCTGGTCGAGGTCCAATGCGAGACCGACTTCGTCGCCCGCAACGAGGACTTCCAGAGCTTTGCCCGCGAGGTGGCGATCCACATCGCGGCGATGAATCCCAAGCACGTCTCGCTCGAGGACATCCCCGAGGAGGACCGCGAGAGGGAGCGTGCGATCCTCGAGGAGAAGGCGAAGGCCGACGGCAAGCCCGAAAACCTGATCGAGAAGATCGTCGAGGGCCAACTCGCCAAGTGGGCCTCGGAGCTGGTCCTGCTCGACCAGAAGCACTTCAACGAGGAGCGCTACGAGGGCAAGACGATCCAGGACCTGGTCACCGAGGTGGCGGCGAAAACCGGCGAGAATGTCCGGATCGCGCGCTTCGTCCGCTTCGAGATCGGCGAGGATTAGACCCATGGCGGCGAAGCCTCGCTTCAAGCGGATCCTGCTGAAGCTTTCCGGGGAGGCGCTGATGGGGGATCTCGACTACGGCACCGATGCGGCTCAGATCGAGCGGATCGCAACCCAGCTCGGCGACGTCCGCGCCCAGGGAGTCGAGGTCGCGGTTGTGGTCGGCGCAGGCAACATCTACCGCGGCCTCGAGGGCGCCGCCGAGGGGATGGACCGCGCCACCGCCGATTACATGGGGATGCTGGCGACGGTGCTCAACGCGCTCACCCTCCAGGACGCCCTGGAGAAGGTCGGGGCCGACACCCGGGTGCTCTCGGCGATGGCGGTGACCGAGGTCGCCGAGCCCTACATTCGCCGCCGCGCGATCCGCCATCTGGAGAAGGGCCGGACGGTGATCTTCGCCGCCGGCACCGGCAACCCGTTCTTCACCACCGACACCGCCGCCGCCCTGCGCGCTCTGGAGATCCACGCCGAGGCGATTCTGATGGCGAAGAACGGGGTGGAGGGGGTCTACGACGCCGACCCACGCATCAATCCTGATGCGGGGTTCCTCCCGGAGATCAGCCACCGGCAGGCGATCGAGCGGGGCCTGCGGGTGATGGACTCGACCGCGCTCTCGCTCTGCATGGACAACGACCTGCCGATCTACGTCTTCAACATGGACGACGAGCGCAACATAGATAGGATCGTGCGCGGAGAGCGGGTCGGGACGCTGGTCTCCAGCCACCCGGCTTCCGACCCCGCCCAGAAGGTGGGCACCTGAGATGACGGTCGAGCTGATCGACGAGCTACTCGCCGACGCCAAGGAGCGGATGGGCAAGTCCGTGGAGTCGACGCGCAACGAGCTGGCGACGGTGCGGACCGGACGCGCCTCACCCCATCTTCTCGACCGCCTCAACGTCGACTACTACGGCGAGGAGACGCCGCTGCAGCAGCTGGCGCAGGTGGCGGCGACCGACGCCCGGCTGCTCACCGTCACCCCCTACGACAAGTCCTCGATCTCGGCGGTCGAGAAGGCGGTGATGGAGTCGGACCTCGGTCTGACCCCGTCCAACGACGGCAACGTGATCCGCCTGCAGATCCCGGAGCTCACCGAGGAGCGCCGCAAGGAGCTGGTCAAGGTCGTCCACGGGGTCGCCGAGGAGGGCCGGGTGGCGGTGCGCAACATCCGCCGCGACGTCATGCACGACCTGCGCGACCTGAAGAAGGAGGGGGACGCGGGCTCCGACGAGGAGCACCGCGCCGAGACCGAGCTGCAGAAGGCGACCGACGACGCGATCAGCGAGATCGACGATCTCCTGAAGGGCAAAGAAGAAGAAATCCTGAAGGTCTAGGCGGCGTCCCGGGTGAGCGCCAAATACGTGGCGATCATCACCGACGGGAACGGCCGCTGGGCGCGACAGCGCGGCCTGCCGGTGCTCGAGGGGCACCGCGCCGGTGCCGACACCGTCAAGGCGCGCCTTCGCGACTCGGTCGAGCTCGGGATCAAGGAACTCACCGTCTACTCGTTCTTGACCGAGAACTGGGCTCGCCCGCCCGATGAGGTCGAGGGGCTGATGGCGATGTTCGCCGAGCGGATCGACCAGGAGACCCCGGAGCTGAACGAGGAGGGCGTGCGGATGCGTTTCATCGGCCGCCGCGAGGGGATCGGCCCGGAGCTGAGCGAGCGGATGGACTGGGCCGAGCGGGAGACCGCCGAGAACGAGCGGATCACGCTCTTCGTCGCCTTCAACTACGGCGGCCGGGCCGAGATCCTGGACGCCGCCCGAGCCTTCAATGGCGGGGACGAGGAGGATTTCCGCCGTGGCCTCTATGCCCCCGAGATGCATGACCCCGATCTCCTGATCCGGACCAGCGGCGAGCAGCGCCTCTCCAATTACCTGCTCTGGCAGTGCGCCTACTCCGAGTTCGTCTTCAGGGACGAGCTCTGGCCCGACTTTGGCCGCGAGGCCTACGAGGCTGCGCTGCGCACCTACGACGAGCGTCAGCGGCGCTTCGGGGCGAGGTGAGCGCAGGTGGACGATCTCGATCCCCCGTCGTTCCAGTTCGGTCGCGGCCGCCGGGACAGGGACCCCGAGGAGCCGCTCTCCCCGGAGCCCGAGGAGGCCCCCGAGCGACAGACCGAGGAGGCGCCCGCCGGCGATTCCAGGTCGGAGCTGAGGCGCTTCCTGCCTCAGATGTCGGAGACCACCTCCCGCGTGCTGGTGGCGATCCCCTGGGTGATCTTCGCGATCGCGATCGTCGCCATCGGGGAGGGCATCTTCGCCTTCTCGATGATCGTCCTTGGGATCCTGGGGCTGCGCGAGTTCTTCCGGATGGCCGCCGGGGCACGGCCGATCATGCTGCCGGCCTACGCCACCGTCGCCGGGATGGTGATCGCCGCGTACTACGGCGGCTCCTTCCAGATCCTGCTGGTGTTCGCCGCGCTGTTCCCGGCGGCCTACGCGTTCGCCGCCGCCCGCGAGTCCCACGACCAGATCACGATCTCGATCGCGGTCACCGCGCTTGGGGTCGCCTGGCTCGGCCTCGGCTTCTCCCATGCGGTCCTGCTCCGCGACCTGCCCACCCACGGGGGGGCGCTGCTGGTCGACGTCCTCGTCGCCACCTTCCTCGGCGACACCGCCGCCTACGGCGCCGGGCGACTCTTCGGCAGTCGCAGGATCACACCGCGGATCTCACCTAACAAGACACTCGAGGGCCTCGCGGGCGGCTTTCTCGGGGCGACGATGGGCTTCTGGTTCGCGGGCCTCTACCAGGACTGGCTGCCGGGGATCGACGCCCTGCTGATGGGGATGTGCATCGCCGTGATCGCTCCGATCGGCGATCTCTTCGCCTCAGTGATCAAGCGCGATCTCGAGGTCAAGGACACCGGCCGCCTCTTCGGCCCGCACGGGGGCCTGATCGACCGTCTCGACGCCGTCCTCTTCACGGTCGTCGCCGGCTACTACCTGGCGGTCGCCTTCGTCTACTGACGCTTGCGCTTCGCCTTCACGGCGCAGACCGTGAGGTCGGCGGGCGCACCGGCGGCGCTCAACTCGAGTTTTGGGCCGAAGCGGAACGCCTTCGGGTCGAGCGCCTCACGCACGGTCTCGGAGATCAACACCTCGCCGCCCTCGGCGGCATCGCCGACCCGGGCGGCGATGTTGACGTCAACCCCGAGGAAGTCTCCCTTCACCTTCCGCGGTCGGCCCTGGTGGACGCCGGCCCGCAAGGACGGCGTATAGCCGCCGACCTCGACCTCGGCCGCGGCCCCCTCGGCCTCGAGCGCCGCCGCGACTGCCTGCTCCGGGCGATTGAAGGCCGCCATCGAGCCGTCGCCGAGGCGCTTGACCACGGCGCCGTGGTTGTCGGAGACCGCCCGCTGCTCGGCGTCGCCCACTCGCCGCAGCAGCTCCAGCGCCGCCTCGTCGCCCGCCTCGAGGGCCCAATCGGAGAAACCGACGAGGTCGGTGAAGAGGATCGCCACGTCGCTCTTACCCCGGCCCCGGCGCTGGGCCTCTGAAAGGGCCTGCCAGGCCTGTAGCGCGCCCATCCCGAGCTCTCGCATGGTGCTGGGCCCCTTCGGGTCGAGCTCAGTGACCAGGCGCTGGACCTGGGGGGGCAGGTCGGCGCTATTCGGGTCGCCGCCGGGGAGCAGGCCGCGGATGAACTTCGCCGTCGCCACCAGCTGCGGGTTGGCGTCGGTCCGCTTCGCCGCTTCCACAAGACCCTGGGCGCCGACCGGATCCTGCTTCTTTTTCCTCCGCCTGCGTGGCGCCACGCATGCATCCTGCCGGTTCGCGCAACTTCTCGGCCTTAGCCTGTTGTCTGAGGAGACGCTCACACGCGACGAAGGGAGTTGATTCGATGCGGAAGTTGCTGAAGCGACGGCCCTCTGTAGGGGCGATCATCGGTCTACTTGCTCTGGTGCTCGCTCTCGGCGGAGGCGCCTACGCGGCCAAGAAGAGCAAGGTCACCTACAAGGGCCTCGACAAGGACGCCCGCTTGAAGGTGCTGCCGGTCAGCAAGACGAACGCGAACACGGGCACGACCCCGTGCGACCCAACCAGCTCGACGACCTTCACCGACTGCACCTCGGTTTCGGTCGACGGCTCGACGGGGTTCCCCCGCCGCTACATGCTGGTCTTCGACGGCACGTTCAGCACCGCCGGGGCTCCCGCGCGGGGCGACTGTCGCCTCGAGGCCGACAACAACCCGATCAACGGCACGACGATCAAGGTCGAGGCCAGTACGACCGGCGCCAACCACGGCGACGGCTATGGGATCAACATCGTCACGACCCCCCTCGGTGGCCAGCACACCTTCTCGGTCGCCTGCAACGAGACGGGTGCCGCCGACCTGAAGGTCGAGCAGTTCCAGCTCTCGGCGATCAGCGTTCGCTAGCCGAGGCTGAGAAGCGATTGAGTGAAACGGGAGGCCATCGGCCTCCCGTTTCACGTTCCGGCGGGCCTTAACCGGGCCTGAGGCGCCTCCCTACACTGGGCGGCCGTGA
>JBOGZE010000243.1:0-4100 GCA_050697055.1 Solirubrobacterales bacterium | reverse complement strand
GCTAAGCGCCAGCCGGTTCGACCCGCGGCTGCTCGCCCGTCTCCTCGCGCAGGGCGCCACCGGCCTTGGCGGTAGAGGGCCACCAGATCCTGTCGCCGAGCAGCTCCACCGCTGCCGGGACCATGATCGTGCGGACGATGAAGGTGTCGAGGAGGATTCCCAGGGCGACCATGAAGCCGAGATCAAAGGTGTAGGTGACGGGCAGGGTCATCAGGATCGAGAAGGTGCCGGCGAGGATGATTCCGGCGCTGGTGATCACCGGGCCGGTGACCGCGAGCGCCCGCAGCATCCCCTCGCGGGTGCCGTGCATGCGCGACTCCTCCCGCACCCGGGCCATCAGGAAGATCGTGTAGTCGATCCCGAGCGCGACTAGGAAGATGAAGGCGAAGGTTGGTATCGAAGCGTCGAAGCCGGCATCGCCGACGACAAAGCGGATGAAGATCACCGAGATGCCCAGGGTGCAGAGGAAGGAGATGATCACGCTCGCGATCAATACGAGCGGAGCGACCAGCGCCCGGAGCAGAACCGCGAGGATGATCGCGATCGCGAGCAGCGCAATCGGCGCGATCAGCTCAAGATCGCTTTCGATCGCCTGGTCGAAGTCGTACTGCGTCGCCGATCCACCGCCGACCAGCCCGCTCAATCCCGGCCCGAGGTCGCTGACGCTATCCCGGATGTCGGGTACGACCCCAAGTGAATCCTTGGTGAATGGGTCGCCCTCCAGCACGACATCGATCGTCGCCATCCGCCCATCGGTCGAGGCGTTGCCGGTCGGGGTCGCAGAGGCGATGCCGTCCACACCCTCGATGGCCCGCGTCGCGCTCGCAAGGTCCGCCTGGCTCACCGGGCCGTCCTCCCGTTCGACCAGCGCGGTCGTCGGGGCCAGCACGCCCGCCGGGAACGCCTGCTCCATCAGCCGGAAGCCCTCGACCGCCTCCACCGACTTCTTGAAGAACGAGGTGGTCGAGTAGTCGACCTTGTAGGCGGCCAGGCCCACGGCGCCGCCGACGAAGGCGACCAGGGTCACCGCCAGGGCTGGGCCCGGCTTCTGCAGGACCCGATCGCCGATCCGACGCCACACGCCCTGAGCGGCGATCTCGGCGTGATCGGGGTCGTACTTAACGACGCTGCGACGGGGCCAGAACCCGCGGCGCCCGAAGATCGTAAGAAGCGCCGGCAACAGCGTGAGCCCAGCCACCATCCCGCATGCCACGCCAATCGCCGCGACCGGACCCAGGGTCGAGGTCAGGCGGGCATCGGCGAGCGCCAAGGTCAACATCGCCAGCGAGACGGTGAGTCCGCTGGCGAAGATCGTCGGGCCGGTCCGCCGCAGGGCCCGAGCCATCGCGTCGTGCTTGTCCTCGATCCGGCGTAACTCCTCCCGGTAGCGGGAGACCAGCAGCAGGCAGTAGTCGGTGCCCACCCCGAACATCAACACGATCAGGATCGTCGTCCCGTTTGAGGAGACGGTGGCGCCCGACTTTGCATAGAGGTAGATCAGCGCGGTGGCGAGCGTGTAGGCGAAGAAGACGACCAGCAGCGGCGTCAGCGCGACCAGCACGGCGCGGTAGATCGCGCCGAGCAGGAACAGCACCAGCGCCACGGTGGCGATCACGAGGTTCTTGTCGAGGTTGCCGAAGACCTCTTCGGAGTCGGTGGAGAAGCCGAGATCGCCGCTGAGGAGGATCTGCATCCCATCGGCTTCGTCGCCGGTGGTGTCGCGGACGGTCTTGCCCCAGTCGGCCGCCTCATCGAAGTTGGTCGGCACCGTGAGCACGGTGTAGGCGAGATCCCCCTTGGGCGAGACCTGGTCGGGCGATGAGCCGGCGGCGAACGGGACCCCGGGCGCGCGAGTGAGCGGGAGCTCATCCTGGGGGAGGTCGGCCACTGCCTTCCCGTCCTCCGCGATCTTCTGCTTGTCCGCCTTGGTGAGGCCACCGTCGCGGCTGTAGACGATCACCCCCTGGGTGGTCTCCCCGTCTGGGAAGCCATCGTCGAGGATCTTCACCACATCGGTCGACTCGGCGCTCGCCGGCAGGAACGAGGTGGTGTCGTCCCGCGTCTCGTCGGCAAGCTTCGCGCCCAGGGGCAGCATCGCCGCGAAGATCAAGATCCAAACCGCGAGCACCACCCACTTGCTGCGGCGGCCGGCGACGAAAGATGCGAGTGCTCTCAACGGACCTCCTGTCGTCATGCGGCCCGCCCGGTCCGTTGCGGACCCCCTGAGCGGGCGATTCCGGCCGGGGAGACTAACGAACCGGCGCCGTCTGCCGGCGCCGCCTGATCACGTTTGGGACCCTATGTAGAGGGCAACCATGGCTGAGGAAATGAACGAGACGACGGTGGAGCTCAACCCCGCGGTCGAGGAGCGAATCGCCGCGCTGATCGAGGCCGGCCGCCCCGCGGACTGCGTCGAGCTCTCGGAGGTGGATGCATTGGTCCAGGAGCTGGGGCTCTCGGACGAGCAGGCCGAGCTCGTGCACGAGCGGATCGAGGCCACCGGGCTCTCGATCGAGGACGATTGTGGCCGGGTGGCCGAGCAGGCCGGCTACCGCAACGGCGAACTCGCCGAGACCACCACCGACGCCCTCCAGCTCTTCTTCAACGAGCTGCGGAAGCACCCCCTGCTGACAAAGGAGGAGGAGATCGAGCTCGCCCAGGCGATCGAGCGAGGCGACCTCGAGGCGAAGGAGAAGCTGATCAACTCGAACCTGCGACTGGTGGTCTCGAACGCGCGGCGCTACATGCGCCAGGACCTCAACCTGCTCGACCTGATCCAGGAGGGGATCCTGGGGCTGATCCGGGCGAGCGAGAAGTTCGATTGGCGGAAGGGCTACAAGTTCTCCACCTACGCGACCTTCTGGATCCGGCAGGCGATCCAGCGGGCCCTGGAGTCGAAGGAGCGGACGATCAGGGTCCCCAACCAGGTCGCCCAGCGCGAGCGCAAGGTGATGCGCACCGAGCGCGAGCTGGCCGCGAAGCTCGGCCGCGATCCAACCAGCGAGGAGATCGCCGAGCAGGCCGACCTGGAGCCCGCCCAGGTGGAGGAGATCCGCGAGCTCACCCGCGTGGTCACCAGCCTCGACCGGCCGGTGGGCGAGGAGGACGGAGCGTCGCTGGGCGCCCTCGTCCCGGACGAGCGCACCGGCCCCTCCGAGGAGGTCGCGCTCAGCCTGCGCGACGAGACCCTGCGGCGCGCGGTCGAGGATCTCCCCGAGGACGAGCGCAAGGTGATCCAGCTCCGCTACGGGATCAACGGCGACGAGCCGACCCCACTGCGCGAGGCCAGCCGCCGGCTCGAGATGAAGCAGAACGAGGTCCGCGAGCTCGAGGGCCGCGCCCTCGATCGCCTCGCGACGCTGCGCGAGGTCGAAGCCCTCCAGGACGCGGCCTAGGGTCCAGCGGGCCCGAGCTCCCGCATTGCGGATCCCGCAGATGGCGGGCCCGCCTGATGAGGGCGTCCGGGTCCCTTCCTAGCCTTGCCGCGACCTCATGCGAGGGCGCGCCGACAGGCGCGACCCGTTGAACGGAGAACGCGGATGCCACCACTGATCAGCTTCGACGAGGCCCTCGAGCTGGGGGCGTTGACCGGCCACGAGGAAATCGGGGAGCTGGTCGAGCGCGCCTGGCAGGTTCGCACCGATCGCTTCGGCGACTCCACCGACATGTGCTCGCTGGTCAACGCCAAGTCCGGCGGCTGCGCGGAGGACTGCGGCTTCTGCGCCCAGTCGCGCTACGCCGAGGCCGACACGCCGATGCACGCGATGATGGAGCCGGAGCAGATCCTCGAGCACGCGAAGGCGGCCGAGGCCGCGGGGGCCCACCGCTTCTGCATGGTCACCCAGGGCCAGGGCCTCTCCAAGCGCGACTTCGCGAGGATTCTCGAGGGCGCCCGGCTCGTCTCCGAGCAGACGAATCTCAAGCGCTGCGCCTCGATCGGCCACATGTCCGCGGACCGCGCCCGGCAGCTGAAGGACGCCGGGATCCAGCGCGTCCACCACAACGTCGAGACCGCGCGCTCGTACTACCCCGAGGTGTCGTCGACGGTGCAGTACGACGGCCGGCTGCGGACGATCGAGGCGGTCCGCGAGGCGGGGCTC
>JBOGZE010000242.1:0-3750 GCA_050697055.1 Solirubrobacterales bacterium | reverse complement strand
CGGCTGGGCGCTGGCGGGGGGATTCGAGACGGCGCTCGCCTGCGACATCCGGATCGCCTCTGAGCAGGCGATGTTCGGCTCCTTCGAGGCGCGCCACGGCTTCCACCACGGCGACGGCGGCCTGGTGCGGCTGGTGAACGCCGGAGGCGTCAGCGTGGCGATGCAGATGCTGCTCACCGCCGAGCCGATCGACGCCCGCCAGGCGCTCGCGTGGAACCTCGTCTCGAAGGTGGTCCCCCACGAGCAACTGATCGAGGAGGCGGAGACGGTCGCTCGGCAGATCCTCCGCAACTCGCAGCGAGCCGTCCGCTCGGCGAAGCAGACGATCCTCGACGTGATCGGCCAGCCTCTCGACCAGCAGCTGCGGGCAGAGGCCTGGAACGCCTACACCTGCGCCGACCCCGACGAGACCCGAGCGATGCTCGAGGCCTTCTACGAGAAACGCGACCCCGGGCGGGCGGGGACGCACGAGACCCAGCTGTGAGTGGATCCGCGGAGCCACGCCGCGCGCTGGTCACCGGTGCCGCCGCGGGGATCGGCGCCGCGATCGCGGAGCGGCTGCGCTCCGACGGGCTCGAGGTGACCACGCTCGACCGCGCCGAGGGCTGCGACCTCCGGCTCGATCTGGTCGCCGACGAGCTTCCTGACCTCAGCGGGATCGACGTCTGCGTCTCCAACGCGGCGATCACCGACACGATCGCCCCAGCGCACCGGATGACGCAGGAGCAGTGGTCGCGCGATATCGACGTCAACCTCACCGGCGCCTTCCGCGCCGTGCAGGCCTGCCTGCCCGGGATGCGCGAGCGCCGCTGGGGCCGGGTGGTGGTGATCTCCTCCGGAGCCGCAGTTGGCGGTCTGCCGGGTCAGGTCGCCTACTCCGCCTCCAAGGCCGGCCTGCTCGGCATGGTGAAGACGCTCGCAGCCGAGGGGGTGCGCCGCGGGATCACCGCCAACGCCGTGCTCCCCGGGATGGTCGCGACCGAGAAGGTGCTGGCGATGCCGGAAGAGATCCTCGAGCGCCTCCGCGAGACCCTGCCCTCCGGCCGGATGGCCGAACCCTCCGAGGTCGCGGCGCTGGTCTCCTACCTCGCCTCGGAGGACGCCGGCTACGTCACAGGCCAGCAGATCGCAGTCGACGGCGGCTTCGGCCTCAACACCTTCACGCTGGGCCCCGAACGAAGGGACTGAGCCGGCTGGGCGGAGCCAGTCACGCCGGGGCTACTCACTCGCGTCGTACCCGGGCCGGGCTACGTCAAGCTTGTGGCGGACATGCTCGGCCAGCTTCGGCGCGAGCTCGTCCAGCCGGTCATCCAGCTCTCCTGTCCGCAGCCGCCTGGCGAGCTCCTCCGCCGCCTGGCGAGTCTCGCGCGCCAGCGCCTCGGGGTCGCTCGGCGTCTCCTCCCACTTGCCGAGCAGCTCCCAGAAGAGCGCCAGGTCCTCGCGGCCCGGCCCCTCCCCCGCCCGAATCTCACGGGCGACGACGGCGCAGACGTTGGCCGCGACCAGGACCTTGAAGCGTTGCTCACGCGGGACCTCGGGGTGCAGCTCGCCGAACAGGTACTCGGCGACGGCCTCGAGCAGCTCTGGCGCCGTGGGCCGGTCCTGCATCATCAAGACGCCGCCTCCTCGAGCACTTAGCGGGTCGCTTCTCGGCTTCGCCTGCGGGGCGCCCTCGCATCTCCGGGGGTGGCTCGCACAAGCTCCAACAGGTCCCACTCGGGCTCGCAGATGCGGCGGCCGAGCGAGGCGAGCTCGTGGCTGCGGCGAACCCCGGTCAGGTGATGGTGGGCCTGGCGCGCGCAGATGATCGCCCATTTGACGTTGCCGAAGACCTCCCAGTAGCGCAGTCGCTCGGGCTCGATCGGCCGGCCGCCGGCGCTCTCGTAGGCGGCAAGGAACGGCTCGAGCTCCCCCACCCCGGCCACCGGTAGCTCGTCGCTTCCGAAGCGCCAGGAGCGAATGCAGAGCCAGCCGATGTCCTCGGCCGGGTCGCCGAGGTGGGCCAGCTCCCAGTCGATCACCGCCGCCAGGCCGCCCTCGTCGACGATGAAGTTGCCGAGTCTGAAGTCGCCGTGAACCAGCGTCGCCTCGACCGGCTCCGGGGCGTTGGCGCGCAGCCAGCGCAGCCCCAGTTCGATTGCGGGCAGCGGCTCGCCGATCTCATCGAGCTGGCCCTCCCACTCCTCGATTTGCCCCAGCGCCGGGTCAGCGGCAGCCGGCGGCAGCACGCCGTCGAGCCCGTTGGGCTCCACCGCGTGGATGCGCGCCAGCGCCTCGGCGAGCTGTCCGGTGAGGCGCCCCCGCGCCCGCTCGTACTCGGACTTGCGCAGAATCCGTGGAGCGATTGAGGTTCCCTCGACAAACGACATCAGGATCCCCGGCGAGCCGAAACGTCCTCCCCCTGGCTCGGAGGCGAGCGGCTCCGGTACCTGGACACCTGCCGCCGCAGCAAGACCGAGGAGCGTGAACTCTGCGGCCATCGGCGCCAGCGACACCGATCCTTCGGGGTCACGGCGCAGGACCCACCTCGACGGTAGTCCTGTGGCTTCGCCGCCTGGGGCCGCCTGGGACTCCACCAGCCAGGTCTCTCGCGATGCTCCGCCGGGAATTGGCGTGAGGCTCACCTCGCCCGGGTCCTCGCCACCCTCGGTCAAAACCGAACGGACCCCCTCCGCCAGATCGGCCTCAGTCGCCGTGGCTTGCACCGGCGACCCGCTCCGGATCCCGCTCGAGCCCGTAGCGCTCCCAGTGGCGGTCGGGGATATCAGCCGGATCCTTGTACCAGTACCAGGTGCAGGGGTCGCGGTCGAAGTCCTCGGGCGGGTCCGATGGATAGACCGGATAGCCGATCCAGTTGATCGGGCCGAGCTCGTTCATGAAGGCGCAGTGGGTGCAGTAGAGCGGGAAGCCCTCGCGCCCGTAGGACCAGTCGTGGGCCGAGTCGGTGACACCCCAGCCGTCGGGGCCGTAGCGCCCATTGCGCCACAGCCGCTGGCCGGAGCCACAGGGGTTCATCGTGAAGGTGAGCTTCTCCTCGTCCTCGTCGATCTCGAAGGCCCCGGGGTTGGGGCCGACGCCTCCCGTGGAGTGCGCGCGCCAGGTCGCCGCCAGCGCCTCCGCTATCTCCCTGCGGTCGGCAGCGCCGATCTTCTCGACGCTCTGCTTCCAGCTGCGCTTGAGGCTCCACTCCCAGGCCTCGCGCACCCCACCATCACCAAGCTTCTGCTTGACGAAGGAGATCAGCCCGGCCATGCCGTCGACCAACATGTCGTGCATGAACTGGGATTCGTGCTTCTCACGCTCGCAGATGCCCTTCGCCTCCTCGAGCTCGCCGCGGTCGATCGCCTCAATTGCGCAGTCCATCGTCGGCCGCGACATCTCGCGCAGCTCCTCGTCAGAGAACCACCGCTCGGCCATGCCGGCTCCTTCCCTCGTGGGAAGCGAACCCTAGTGGCGCAGGCGAGCCCTAGCCGATCTCGGAAGGCTCGCGCTCGCGGCCCTGGAGACGGTCGCGGCCGCGCTGCACGGCCTGCAGGAACTTCTGGAGGTTGACCTCGAGGGTCGAGAGGATGTCGTCGGCGTAGTCCTCGGCGCCGAGGCGAATCTCGCGCTCGCGCTCGCGCGCCTCCTCGACGATCTCCTCGGCGGCGCGCTCGGCCTGCCGGGTGATCTCCTCGTTCGCCACCAGCCGCGCCTGCTGCTCGCGCGCCTCCTTGACGATCCGCTCGGCCTCGCGCTTCGCCTCGGCGA
>JBOGZE010000241.1:0-3710 GCA_050697055.1 Solirubrobacterales bacterium | reverse complement strand
GCCCCAGGTGGTCGGCTTCAAGCTCGGCGGCGAGCTGCCGCAGGGGGCGACGGCGACCGACCTGGTGCTCACGGTCACCGAGATGCTGCGCGAGCACGGCGTCGTCTCCAAGTTCGTCGAGTTCTTCGGGGCGGGCATCGGCGGCCTTGGGCTGGCCGACCGGGCGACGATCGGCAACATGTCGCCGGAGTTCGGCTCGACCTGCGCGATCTTCCCGATCGACGCCGAGACCCTTCGTTACCTCGAGTTCACCGGCCGCCCCACCGAGCAGATCGAACTGGTCGACGCCTACGCCCGCGAGCAGGGCCTCTTCCACACCCCGGACTCCGAGGAGCCGACCTACAGCGACACCCTGGAGCTCGACCTCGGCGAGGTCGAGCCGAGCATCGCCGGGCCGAAGCGCCCTCAGGACCGGATCGCGCTGGCGAACGCGAAGCCGGCCTTTCTCGAGGCGATGCACGAGTGGGATCCGGATGCCGGCGACGAGCTCGGCAACAGCCGCGACGAGGCGATCGCCGAGTCCTTCCCTGCCTCCGACCCGCCCGCCGAGGACCACGACGGAGACGGCGGCAAGCCGCGGCGTGCGGGTGGCGGCGGGGTGGCGCTCGATCCGAGGACCAGCGACGCAGTGGCCGTGCAGCTGGAGAGCGGCGAGACGGTCGAGCTCGATCACGGCCACGTGGTGATCGCGGCGATCACCAGCTGCACCAACACGTCGAACCCATCGGTGATGCTGGCCGCGGGTCTGCTCGCGAAGAAGGCGTGCGAGCGCGGCCTTCGCCGCCAGCCCTGGGTGAAGACCTCGCTCGCCCCCGGCTCGACCGTGGTCACCGAGTACCTGGAGAAGTCGGGGCTCGACAAGTACCTCGACCAGCTCCAGTTCAACCTGGTGGGCTACGGCTGCACCACCTGCATCGGCAACTCCGGACCGCTGCCCGAGGAGATCTCCAAGGCCGTCAACGACAACGACCTCGTGGTCTGCTCGGTGCTCTCCGGCAATCGCAACTTCGAGGGGCGGATCAACCCGGACACCCGCGCCAACTACCTGGCCTCGCCGCCGCTGGTGGTCGCCTACGCGCTCACGGGGCGGATGGACATCGACCTGACCACGGAGCCGCTCGGCCTCGACTCCGACGGGGAGCCTGTTCACCTCGGCGACATCTGGCCGAGCTCGGAGGAGATCAAGCAGGTGGTCGCCGATGCGATCCGCTCCGACATGTTCACCAAGAACTACTCGGACGTCTTCACCGGCGACAAGCGCTGGAAGCAGATCGAGGTCCCCGAGGGTGACCGCTACACCTGGCCCGACTCGACCTACGTGCGCCGGCCTGCTTTCTTCGAGGGGATGAAGCCCGAGCCCGAGCCGGTCGAGCCGATCGAGAGCGCGCGGGTGCTTGCGGTGCTCGGCGACTCGGTGACGACCGACCACATCTCGCCCGCCGGGGCGATCAAGAAGGACAGCCCCGCCGGCAGCTGGCTGATCGAGCAGGGGGTCGAGGTCCGCGACTTCAACTCCTACGGCTCGCGCCGCGGCAACCACGAGGTGATGATTCGCGGCACCTTCGCCAACGTTCGGCTCCGCAACAAGCTGGTCGAGAGGGAGGGCGGGTTCACCACGCACTTCCCAGATGGGGAGGAGACGACGATCTACGAGGCGGCGATGCGCTACGCCGGGGACGGAGTGCCGCTGGTGGTGCTTGCCGGGAAGGAATACGGCTCGGGCTCGTCACGCGACTGGGCGGCAAAGGGGACGGCGCTGCTCGGCGTCCGCGCGGTGATCGGCGAGAGCTTCGAGCGCATCCACCGCTCCAACCTGATCGGCATGGGGGTGCTGCCGCTGCAGCTCCCGGATGGCGAGACGATCGACTCCCTCGGCCTCAGTGGCGAGGAGACGTTCGCGGTCGGCGACCTCCAGAACGGGGAGGCGAAGAAGGTCGCGGTGACCGCCAAGAGCGACGGCGCCGACGACGTCAGCTTCGAGGCAACCGTCCGCATCGACACCCCGAACGAGGTCATCTACTTCCAGAACGGCGGCATCCTCCACCGCGTCCTCCGCGACCTGAACTCCGCTCGTTAATCGAGCCCGAAGGGAACGGCGTGGCGGGGCCGCGGGAGGCAGGGGGTCCACACGGCCCGCGCCACGCCTGCGCGTCGGTAGCCAGGGAGGGATTTCCGACGCGATCGTCCCCGGAGGCGGGACTGGCCCGGGGACGAGCCTTTTCAAGTTCTCACTTACTCCCGGCGCGATTGATTATCCACCGTTTGGTCGGGTGGTGTCAATACCCGGTTGACCCGGCTGCTCCACGCCCCACCCGCGGCGCTCGATCAGCTCGACGCCGATCACGCTGCCGAGCGGCCCGGCCGGGGTCAGGGTGGCGGCGAACAGCGGCCAGGGAGCCTGGCGCCGGATGATCGCGAGGAAGATCAGCGCACAGAGAGCGAGGTAGCCGAGCCCGTGAGCGAGTCCGAAGAGCGCGGTCTGCTCCTTGTACCCGGGCGCGAGCCAGAAGAAGAGCAATGCCGCGAACAGGCAAAGCTCCACCCAGGAGGCGAGCTTCACCCAGCGGAACAGGCGCCCCGGGACCGGCCTGGGCAGGGGTTCGGGGCTCGACGGGCGGTCGACGACCGCCGGCGGATCTTTGTACTCATGGTCCATAGGCGCGGGCACGGCGAGAAAGGAAGATTCCCGCATGAGTGCGCAAGCTGTGCTGCGGAACACCACTCCTGGGCTCGCCTCAGCTCTTGTCCGGAATGCGGTCACTCCCTCTCGGTGGCCGTGATCAGGCGCGCGGCGCTCGCGGGACCGGCATAGACGCCGGTAAGTCTGTGGCCGGGCGGGTTGGCGATGGCCGCCCGACATAGGCTTGCCCTGGCATCAAACGGCGCGCTACCTGCAGGGCTCGCACCGCCCGATCTCTCGGCGTCGCGCGCCTACGCGGGGTCGGCCTTGCCCATCAAAGCGGTGAGGAAGATTCGCTCCTGCTCCTTGGTGTGGGCGACCGCGTAGCCCTCGCCGGGGCTGGCGCGGGGCGGGCGGCCGATGTAACCGAGCGCGACGCCCTCCGGCAACAGCTCCGGCATCCGCCGCTGCATCACCGACCAGGCGCCCATGTTCCGCGGCTCCTCCTGGACCCAGACGATCTCCTTCAGATTCGGGTAGCTGGCGATCAGCTCGGCGAGCTGCTCCTTGGCAAACGGATAGAGCAGCTCGACCCGTGCCACCGCCACGCGCCCGGCATCTTCGCGCTTCGGCGCCGCATCGATGTCGTAGTAGATCTTGCCGGTGCACAGGGCCAGCCGCTCGACCTTCTTCTTTCGCTCCAGGGCGTTCGGGTCATCGATCACGAACTGGAATGAGCCCGAGGTCAGCTCCTCCAGGGTGGAGGTGGCGCGCGGCAACCGCAGCAGGCCCTTGGGGGTGAAGACGACCATCGGCCGCGCCTTGGCGATGTGAGCCTGCCGGCGCAGCAGGTGGAAGTACTGGGCCGCGGTGGTGGGGTTGGCAAGGCGGATGTTGCCCTCGGCGGCGAGCTGGATGAAGCGCTCGATCCGGGCGCTCGAGTGCTCTGGCCCGGCGCCCTCGTAGCCGTGGGGGAGGAGCAGGGTGAGGCGGGTGTTCTGGCCCCACTTCGCCTCGGCGGAGACGATGAAGCTGTCGATGATCACCTGGGCGGCGTTGCCGAAGTCGCCGAACTGCGCCTCCCAGAGCA
>JBOGZE010000240.1:0-7304 GCA_050697055.1 Solirubrobacterales bacterium | reverse complement strand
GGGGGCGGCCTCGCGGACGTCGAGCCGCTCGATCGCCAGCTCGACCCCGTTCGCCTCGGCGTTTGCGGCGGCCGCCTCAAGCGAGGCCGGCTCGCGGTCACAGGCGGTGATCGGGCTCCAGCCGAGCTTCGCCGCGGCGATCGCCAGGACGCCGGAGCCGGTGCCCCAGTCGGCGAGCGGGCCGGCGGCCTCCCCCGCCCGCTCCAGCTCGACCAGCAAATCGAGGCAGAGGCGGGTGGTCGGGTGCCCTCCGGTGCCGAACGCCCGACCGGGATCGACGACCACGTCGAGCAGCCCATCCCGGGCGTCCCACCAGGACGGGCGGACAGCGATCCGCCCGCCGACCTCGATCGGGCGGTGGAAGTCGGCCCAGCGATCGGCCCAGTCATCGGGAACCGAACTGGTGGTGACGTCCACCAGCCAGCCTCCGGCGGCCGCCTGGAGCTCACCGAGCTCGGGGACCTCGCCCGGGGGCCCGTAGATCGCGAACTCGACAAAGCCCGGCCCGCGCTCCTCCTCGACCCCGTTCGGGGCCAGCTCCAGGAGGTTGGCGAGAACGCGCTCCGCGTACCCGGGCTCGCAGCGGACCGCCAGCCTGATCATCGGCGGCGAGACGCCTTTTGCCGCTCGAGCGCCTCCGCCAGCCGTTCGGCCTGCTCGCGCTGCTCGCGCGAGAGCTTTCTCGGCACCTCCAGCTCGAAGACCACGTGCTGGTCGCCGCGCGAACCGCCCCGGAGTGGCGGCAGGCCGTGCTTGCGAAGCACAGTGACGTCGCCGTGCTGGGCCCCGGCCGGCACCTCCACCGGCTCGTCGCCGTTCAGGGTCGGGACGCTGACCTCCCCGCCGAGCATTGCCGTGGTCACCGGGAGCGGCACTCGGGTTACGAGCTCGGTGCCCTGGCGGGCGAAGCGCTCGTCCGTTCGCACCCGGACCTCGACGTAGAGGTCGCCCTGCCTGCCCCCCGCCTCGCCGGCATGGCCGGCGCCCGCAATCCGGATCCGCTGGCCGTCGTCGATCCCCGCGGGCACCTCCACCTCCCAGGTTCGGGGCTCCCGGGTCCTCCCCGAGCCGCCGCAGACCCCGCAGGGCGTATCGGGGATCTTCCCGTCGCCCCCGCAGCGGTCGCAGGGCACGACCCGCATCACCTGGCCGAAGACGCTGCGGCTGACCTGGCGCAGCTGGCCCGATCCCTCGCAGCGCTCGCAGGTGCGGATCTCGGTCCCCGGCTCGGCACCGTTGCCGCGGCAGTGCTCGCAGACGCTGACCGCGTCGAACTGGACCTCGCGGGTGGTGCCCTCGAGGACCTCGGAGAGCTCGATCTCGATCGTCGCCCCGACGTCGCCGCCCGGCGCCGGGCCGGCCTGGCCGAATCCGAAGCCGCCGCCGAAGGGGTCGCCGCCGAAGAGCGCGTCGAAGATGTCCTGGAAGCTGGAGAAGGTCTCACCGGGGGTCCAGCCGCCGGAGCGGAGCCCCTGCTGGCCGAAGGTGTCATAGGTGCGCCTGCGCTCGGGATCGGACAGCACCTCGTAGGCCTCGGCCGCCTCCTTGAACTTCTCCTCGGCCTCGGGATCGTGGGCGTTCACGTCGGGGTGGAGCTCACGGGCGAGCTTCCGAAACGCCTTCTTGATCTCCCCGTCGGAGGCGCCCCGCTCGACGCCGAGCACCTCGTAGTAGTCGCGCGCCATCGCCTACTCGTTGTAGACGGTCTCGAAGAAGCGCGAGAGCTCGCCCGCCGCCCTCCGCACCGAGGCGATCGCGGTCGCGTAGTCCATCCGAACCGGACCGATGATCCCGACCGCGCCGAGGTTGCGATAGCCGAGGCCGTAGTTGGCGCCGACCACGCTGGCCGAGCGGAGCTCCGGCTGCGGGTTCTCGCCGCCGATCCAGACGAAAACCGAGCGCCGCTCGAGCGCCGAGCGCAGTGTTCGCAGCAGGTTGACACGGCGCTCCAGGGCGCGCATCAGCTCCTCGGCATGAGGGAGGTCGGCGGAGTGCTCCTCGGAGAGCAGCCGCGCCGCCCCATCGACGTAGAGGGTCTGCTCGGCGGACTCCTCGAGATTGGTGAAGGTGGTGCCGATCTCCGCCAGGAGGGTGCGCTCCTGCGCCCCCAGCTCGGGGTCGGCGAGGCGGTCGGCGGCCATCCGGGCCCCGAGCCCGAGCCCGGCGAGCCGCTCATTTAGATAGCTCCCCGCCCACTCGACCAAGCCGGGGTCGACCTCCTCATCGAAGGTGAAGACCCGCTTGGTGACGCCGCCGTTGGAGGCGATCACGACCACCATCACAACCCGCGGCTGCAGCCGCAGCACCTCGACTCTGTGGATGGTGGCGGTCTGCAGCGGCGGGGCCGTCACCAGGGCCACCAGGTCGGTGATCCGGGAGAGCGTCGCGGTCGTGTCGCGAATCGCCTCGTCGACCTCACGGCGCATGCGCGAGAGAGACAGCTCGCGGGCAGGAACCGCCGGAAGCCGGTCCTGGGAGGCGAGCAGCTCCTCCACGTAAAAGCGATAGCCCGCGTCTGTGGGCACCCGGCCGGCCGAGGTATGCGGATGGGTGAGGTAGCCCTGCGCCTCGAGACCGGCGAACTCGGCGCGCACCGTCGACGGGCTCCAGCCGATCTCCGAGCGGCCGGCGACCGCCTTGGACCCGATCGGCCTCCCATCCCGCACGTATGCATCCACGACCGCGCCTAAGACTGTCTGCTGTCGCTCCGTAAGCACGACTGCGATTGTAGGTTCACCGGCCCTTAGGCCCGCGGGTCCTGTCACCGTGGGAGGAGCGGCTAGGGAAGCTCCAGCTCCGCCTCGGCGTTGCGGATCACCTGGTTGTCGCCTTGGGCGGCGACCGTGTCGGTGATCACCCTGCCGTCGGCGGCGTCCTTGACCGTGGCGCTCACCATCAGCTCCTGCTCGGGGAAGCCCATTCCCCGGAACTGGACCGAGAGACGCTTCAGCGAGCGCGGATCGCCGCCGGCCGCCTCAGTGTGGGCGCGAGCGACCTGAGCCATCATCCAGAGCCCGTGCAGGATGTTGCCGGGCAGCCCAACCTGCTTGGCGAACTCCGGGTCGATGTGGATCGGATTGAAGTCCCCGGAGGCGCCCGCGTAGCGATGGGGCAGGTACTTGTCGGGCGTCACCTTGAGCTCGGGAAGCGACTCGCCCTGCTTGAGCTCGATGCGAGGGGGCTCCGCAGGCGAAGCCGAGGAGCCACCCGTTTTCATGAGACCCCCCTGACGATGTTTGTCCAGGTTCCCCTCACCACCTGCTCGCCCTCCTGATTCTCGGAGACCGACTCGAAGACGTAGAAGCCCTTGCCGTCCTTCTCGTAGATCTCCTCGCAGGTGGGCGTCGTGGTGATCGCATCGCCCGAGCAGACGGGCTCCCCCCACTCGAACTCCTGGCTGCCGTGCAGCATCGTCGCCAGGTTGATCTCGATCTCGGGGTCGAGGATCACCGGGCCCATTGCCGGAGCGCTGTAGACGACGCAGAACATCGGCGGCGCCACCACGTCGCGGAACCCGGCCGCCTCTGCGGCGTCGCGGTCCTGGTAGACGGCCGCGGTGTCGCCGGTCGCGTTTGCGAACTCGCGGATCTTCTCCCGACCGACCTCGTAGGTCACCGAGGGCCATTGCTTGCCGATCGCGTCGGTCTTCACAGCCATAGGGCGGGCGATTCTAGTAACCGGGACTAGGCTAGGAGTGCGATATGGGCTCGCTGCTGACCACCGAAGATCCCCAAGGCGGCCTGCGGTTCCGCCCCCTCGCCGTGCCCCTGATCATTGCCCTGATCGGCGGCTCGGTGGCAGCGGCGATGGCGGTCCAGGGCACTGGAGTCGGGGCAGGTTTGGGCATGGCGGTCGGGGCGCTGGCCGCCACCGCGCTGATCGTGTTCGCGGTCCGGGCCCGCCCGCGCGAGCGTGTCGAGGTCGCAGAGGGCACCGTGGGCGTGCGCCGGGTGCTGGTGCTGGCCACCTCCGAGGCGACTCCGGAGGCCGCGCAGCGGATCGCTGAGCTCGCCACCGGCGCCGACGACGTCCGCCTGGTGATCCCGGTGCCGAGCCACCGCCTTGAGCGCTGGCTCTCGGCCGAGGACGACGCGCGCGCGGAAGGACAGCGCTGGCTCGCTCACTCGGCTGGCGCCCTGGTGGCCGCCGGACTCCCGGTTAGCGGCTCGCTCGGCGATCCCGACCCTGCCCAGGCGCTGGAGGACGAGCTCCGGGACTACCCCGCCGATGAGGTCGTGCTGCTGGCCGACGGCGACGACGACCCTCTGGCTGAGGTCAGGGGCCGACTCGGGCTGCCGCTGAAGCGAGTGACGGTCCGGTAACTCCCCCTCCCCCTAGCTCCTAAAGCGTCGGCTGGTAGCAACGCGAGTCTACGCCGCCTCCCGGGCGCGAGCCAACTCGAACGCGACTGCTCAGCCCTTGTCATCGACCTGGAGCACAGCCAGGAAGGCCTCCTGCGGCACCTCGACGGCGCCGACCTGCTTCATCCGCTTCTTGCCCTTCTTCTGCTTCTCGAGGAGCTTCCGCTTCCGGGTGACGTCGCCTCCGTAGAGCTTCGCGGTGACGTCCTTGCGGAGCGCCTTCACCGTCTCCCGGGCGATCACGTTCGCGCCGATCGCCGCCTGGACCGGGACGTCGAAGAGCTGGCGGGGGATCGTCTTCTGGAGGCGCTCGACCAGGGCGCGGCCCTGGTCGTAGGCCGCGTGGCGATGGACAATCAGGGAGAGCGCGTCGACCTTGTCGCCGGCGAGGAGGACGTCGAGCTTGACCAGGTTGGAGGCCCGGTTCTCGATCGGCTCGTAGTCGAGCGAGGCGTAGCCGCGGCTGCGCGACTTCAGCTGATCGAAGAAGTCGAGGACGATCTCGGCCAGCGGCAGGTCGTACTGGATCTGCACCCTGGTCGGTGAGAGGTAGTGCATGCCGACGTGCTCGCCGCGGCGCTTCTGGCAGAGCTCCATCACCGCGCCGACGTAGCTGCGAGGGGGCTCCGCAGGCGAAGCCGAGGAGCCACCCGTTTCAGTGGGCGTGATGATCGTCGCCCGGATGTAGGGCTCTGCGATCTCCGCGATCTGTGCCGGGTCGGGCATCTCGGTAGGGCTGTGGACCTCAACCAGCTCGCCGCCGATCAGCGTCACCTCGTAGCGGACGTTCGGGGTGGTCGCGAGCAGCTCGAGGTCGTACTCGCGCTCGAGGCGCTCGCGGACGATGTCCATGTGGAGGAGACCGAGGAAGCCGCAGCGAAAGCCAAATCCGAGGGCGTCGGAGGTCTCCGGCTCGTAGGAGAGCGCCGCGTCGTTGAGGGCCAGCCGGTCGAGCGCGTCGCGGAGGTCCTCGTAGTTGTCGGTGTCGATCGGAAACAGCCCGCAGAAGACCATCGGCCGCACCTCGCGGTAGCCGGGCAGCGCCTCGGCGGCGGGGCGCTCGCGGCTGGTCAGGGTGTCGCCCACCCGCAGCCTGGTGACGTCCTTGATCCCGGTGATCACGTAGCCGACCTCTCCCGCCGACATCCCCGCGGCGGGGCGCATCTCGGGGGCGAAGAAGCCGATGTCGTCGATCTCGGCCTGGGTCCCGGCCTGCATCGCTGCGATCTGCTCGCGCTTCGCGAAGCGGCCGTCCATCATCCGCACGTAGGCGACCACGCCGCGGTACTGATCGAATTCGGAGTCGAAGATCAGGGCGCGCGGCGGCGCCTCGACCTCGCCCTCGGGCGGCCGGATCCGCTCGACGATCGCTTCCATCACCTCCCGCACCCCCTCCCCGGTCTTCGCCGAGATCCGCAGGGCATCGCCCGGGTCTCCGCCGAGCAGGTCGGCGACCTCGCCCGCGACTCCGTCGGGGTCGGCGCTCGGGAGGTCGACCTTGTTGAGCACGGGGATCACTTCGAGGCCGGCCTCGACCGCCGCGTAGGCGTTGGCGACCGTCTGCGCCTCCACTCCCTGGGCGGCGTCGACCACCAGCAGCGCCCCCTCGCAGGCGGCGAGGCTGCGCGAGACCTCGTAGGAGAAGTCGACGTGACCGGGGGTGTCGATCAGGTGCAGGTGGTAGGTCCCGCCGTCGGAAGCGGCGTAGCTGACGCGCACCGCCTGGGCCTTGATCGTGATCCCCCGCTCGCGCTCCAGCTCCATCGAGTCGAGCATCTGCGGCACGTGGGTGCGCGCGTCGACGGTTCCGGTGAGCTCGAGGATCCGGTCGGCCAGCGTCGACTTACCGTGGTCGATGTGGGCGATGATCGAGAAGTTGCGGATGCGCTCCATGGCGGCGACCAAGGGTAGGGGGCCGCCGCGGTTACCCGTTCTCCTCGCTGCTGATCCATACGAGCAGGCGGTCGGGGTCGTTTGACCACTCGAACCGAGTGATCTTGCCCTCGCGCAGCGCGAACAGGAACCCCATTCGCTGCCGGACTTCGATCCCGCTGCCGCGCCCGTGGAAGAGGACGTCGGTGATCGCCGCCACTGAATCACCGCCCTCGACCAGCCGCTCGACCTCGATCTCGACGGAACTGTAGGCGCGGCCCAGCGCCGACTCGGCCTCCTCGAACTGCTCCAGGCCGCGGCGCGTCCCGGTCTCGATCGCGTCAGGCGGGTTCACCCACTCGATCTCGTCGTGCATCAGCTCGCGGGGCATCGGCCGCAGTTCCCTCCAGGAGTCGAGGATCCGCTCGACGATCTCAGAGTTCGTGGAGATGCGGCAAGTATCCCGCCGCGCGGGGCCATTCGGAAGGACCTCAGACGCGGCGAAGCAGCCGCAGGATCTGGTCGCCCTCCGGCACCCGGAGGGCGAAGATCGCGCCGAAGTAGGCGGCGGCTCCGGCGGCGAGCGCCGTGCCCAGGGAGACGATCTGGGCGATCGTGCTTCGCCCAAGCGCATCGTCGAGGAAATACCAGACCAGGTAGCTGACCCCGGCGAGGAGGGCGGCGGCGATCGTCACCCGGATCGCGCTGTCGATCAATCGTCCGAGCTCGATCCCGCCGAGCTGCCGACGCAGGATCACCGACTGCGCCGTGACGCTGGCGGCGGTCGCGACCACCGTCCCGACGACGATCCCACCGACGCCGAACGGGGCGTAGAGCGCCAGGGCGACGACGGCGGTGGTCAGCAGGTTGGCGCCCGAGATCGCCGTCGGCACCCAGGGGCGCTGGAGGCTGAAGAAGGTGCGGGTGAGCAGAAGGAAGAGCCCGTTGAACGGCAGCGAGAGCGAGAACCAGAAGAGCGCGGTCGCGACCAGGTCGGTCTGGGCGGCGTCGAATTCGCCGCGCTGGTAGACGAGCCTGATCATCGGCTCCGAGAGGACCAGGATCGCGGCC
>JBOGZE010000239.1:0-1955 GCA_050697055.1 Solirubrobacterales bacterium | reverse complement strand
AAAGGGTCCAGGGGCGGTCGATTGGTGCTACTGCTTGCGGTATCCCTCACGTCGAAGCTTCGCGTGACGACCGCTCATGTAAGGGACATCGGTCGTTGATGAGGCCGAAGTCCCGAGGTTGGATGGGCCAACCCGGCTGGTCCGGGGGGAGGCGTCGAGTATCGCTCTGAGGGAAGCGCCCGAGCGCTGAGCCTCGTCCGTCTGATGGCCTCCTCCGGCCCGGCCACGGTGGTCCCGGTTGAGGGAAGTGGGCCGACCCGTGCGGTCGGGCCCGGTTGCAGCACATGAGTGGGAGCCGCGGTTCGGGCTCATCCTCCTTGGGACCGTGGCCAAGCGCGCCTGCCCTCGGCGAGGGCCGGGTCCGGTTCGCGCGGCCCTGGGAAGGAGCGGCAGATGGACGAGCGGCGGGTGATCGGGCTCGATCTTGGGATCGCGAGCGCCCACACCGCGGTGGTGCTGCGGGCCGACGGCACCGAGGTGTGCCGCCGGCGGTGCTGGCCGACCGTGGAAAGCTTCGCCGAGCTGGAGTCCGCGGCGCTTGAGGGAGCCCCCGAGGGCGCGCGCCTGGAGATCGTGGTGGAGCCAACTGGACCGGCGTGGCTTCCGGTGGCGGTCCACTTCGGCCGGCGCGGCCACAGTGTCTACCGGGTCCCCTCGGCCAAGGCGGCCGATCTCAGGCGGTTCCTGTCTCGCCACGCCAAGTCCAACTCGATCGATGCGGCAACGCTCGCCCGCCTGGCGCTCGTGGACCCCAAAGGGCTCCGCCCGGTGGAGCTGCCGGGGGCCGATCGGGCTTCGCTCGATCGGCGGGTACGGGCGGCAGACCGCCTTACCCGTGCCGCCGCCCAGCACAAGCGCCGGATCAAGGACCTGGTGCGCATGCTGATGCCGGCCTCGCCCCTCACCGGGGACCTCACCCGGTCAGATCTCGCCGTGCTGGAGCGCTACGCCGACCCGAACGTCCTGCTCAGGGCGGGCAAGGCAAGGATCGCCGCGGTGATCGCCAAGGCCTCCCACAACCACAAGGGGATCGAGCGAGCCGAGCAGTGGCTGGCCGCGGCGCGGGCCTCACTGGCACTTTACGCGGGCGATGCCGCCGTGGCCTTTGCCGACCTCGCCGCCGAGGTGGCGACCGAGGTCCGGCTGCTGCGGGCCACGGAGACCGAGCTCGCCCTCCACTCCGAGGTCAGGGAGCAGGTCTACCGGCGGGTCGACCCCGAAGGGTTGGCCCGCTCGCTCCCGGGCATCGCCGAGGTCGGTGGTCCGGTGCTTCAGGCCGCCATCGGCAGGGCGCACCGGTTCGGGAGTGGCTCGCAGTTCAAGAGCTTCACCGGGCTCACCCCGAAGGCCTCTGAGACCGGGGAGGTGGACCGCAAGGGCCAGCCGATGTCCAAGGCCGGGTCCTCGCTGCTTCGCACGCAGCTGCTTCGCTCGGCCGATATCGCGAGAACGATCGATCCCCAGCTCGCCGCGATCTACTACGCACAGATGGTGGAGCGAGGAGCGAACCACCTCAAGGCGCTTTGCGTGGTCGCGTCGCACCTCGCGGAGCGGGCCTGGGCGGTGCTCGCCCGGGGCACGCCGTACGAGCTCCGCAACACCGACGGCCGACCCGTGAGTCGCTCAGAGGCCAAGGCCATCATCGCCGAGTGCTGGTCGGTGCCGGAGGAGGTCCGTCGCCGTCGCCGCTCGAAGAAGGTGGGGAAGGTCCCTCACAAAGTCCTCTCGGGACATTCAAGTCAGCGCTCGAGGCGCGACAACGAGGCGGCCTTCCCCGCTCGAATCGTCGGTCCTCGACGCGCTCGCGTCAACGACGCAGGAGGGAGGCTCTTGACAACCGATCGCCATTAGGGAATCAGACGGACAGGACCAAGGCGATCGTCGCGAGCGCGAGCAACGTCAGGTATGCGATGAACGCGGTGACGAGCACGCCCGAAAGGGGGGCGAAGCCACCC
>JBOGZE010000238.1:0-2173 GCA_050697055.1 Solirubrobacterales bacterium | reverse complement strand
CTGCGCCCCCGGCTCGCAGTGCCGGTCCACTGGGGAACCTTCTACCCGGTCGGCCTCAGGAGAGTTTTCCCTCGGCGGCTGTCTCAGCCGCCGTTGGAGTTCGCTCGCCTGGCGCGCGAGCTTGCGCCGGACGTACGGGTGCGCGTTCTCCAACCCGGCTCCGCGCTCGCCCTCGATCGGGAGGACAGCCCCTGATGGGCGTTCTGAGGGCACTCCGCCGCCCAGCCGGAGTCGCGATCCGCGGGCGATCAGCCCGGTGGCGAGCAGCGCCGCGCCGAAGCTCGGCAGGTCGATGCCCGGGATCAGGCCGATCGCCACCCAGAAGACCAGGGCGACCAGGGCCCATGGCGGCATCGGCGGCTGGCAGAGCCATCCCTTTGCGCTCGTGCCGAGCTCGTGGAGCGAGGTGGAGGCCCCAATCGTGGGTGTGAGATCAATGCATGAAGCGCTCCGCGGCTGGCTCGCCGAGACCGGCCTCGAGCTCAAGCCCCACGCCGCCGAGGAAACGGTTGTGAGATCGGCGCCTTTCATGAGCTCCGGCTGAGGGAGGCGACTTGACATGACGGGGGTCCTGCGGCTTCCACGGCGGCTTCGTACTTACTACCGAGTTGTCCACAGGGAATTCACGGGTTGCAACGCCAGCCGCGCACCCCATAGGGTTATCCGTCGATGACGCCACCGAGATTGCCGGACGCAAGAGGAGGCCGGCAAGCGGCGCTGAAATCGGCCGCAAGGCCGGGTCTTGCGGGGCGCGATCGTGGGTTGGTTCCCCCCAAGGCCGCGCCTCAGTTCGGCTCCGGGCTCATACGCAGGCCGCGGCTGATCAAGCGGCTGCTCGACTCGCCGCCCGCGCGCCTGGTGCTGCTCACCGCTCCCGCCGGCTATTCGAAGACGACCTGCCTGGCCGAGTGGGCGGCCGCCGACGAGCGCCCCTTCGCCTAGGCCTTTGACCAAGGCTGAGCTCCGCACCCTTCAGTACCTGCCGAGCCACCTGTCGTTCCGCGAGATCGGGGAGCGCATCCACGTCTCGCCGAACACGGTCAAGACCCAAGCACAGGCCGTCTATCGAAAGCTCGGCGCGTCTTCGCGGGCCGAGGCCGTGCAGAGGGCTCACGACGCGGGGATCTTGGGCGAAGATCCCTTGCGAGAAGCCCCGGCCGCCGCCCGCTCGAAAGATCATGCGAAACGGGTGACACGGCGGCCCCATGGCGAGCTAGCCTCAACGACAACCGAATGTTCGGGGAAAGGAGCATCAGTGAGCACGGACGAGCTTGAAGAGATGGGCCCGGTTGACTACATCTTGGTCGAGTGGCCGGGTCGCCAGCCGACCGGGGAGGCGGCTCCACACCTGGTCGATCTGGTTGAGCGCGGGCTTGTGCGCGTCCTCGACCTCGCCTTCATCACCAAGGCAGAGGACGGCTCGGTCGCCGGCTTGGAGATCAGCGATCTGGGCCAGGAGGTGGAGGAGATGAAGGTGTTCGAGGGCGCGTCCTCGGGGCTGCTCACCGACGAGGACACTGCCGAGGCGGCGGAGGCGCTCGAGCCTGGCACCTCGGCGGCGCTGCTCGTTTACGAGAACCGTTGGGCGGCGCCGTTCGCCGCGGCGGTGCGCCGCTCCGGCGGCCAGCTCGTCGCCACCGGGCGCATCCCCGTCCAGGCTGTCCTCGCCGCGCTCGACGCGGCCGAGGAAGCCGAGGGCGCAACCGCAAAGTCATGAATCAGGAAAGGAGCAAGTCATGCCGGGATTGATCCGAGGCGTCGCCCGAACGGCGGTCGTGGCCGGAACGGCCACTGCTGTCAGCGGTCGCGTCCAACGTCGTCAGAATCAGCGCTGGGCCGAGCAGGACCAGTACGGCTCGGCGCCGCCCCAAGCACCACCGGCGCCCGCCGGAGGCGACACCGTTGAGCAGCTGCAGCAGCTCGGCGAGCTGAGGGACAAGGGCGTCCTCACAGAGGAGGAGTTCGCCGCCCAGAAGGCAAAGCTGCTGGCATCCTGAACGGCGCACGCTGCGACTTACGAGCGAGGGCGGCCTTCCTCGCCGGGGGGTAGCCAGGGTGAGAGCCCCCGGTCACGCGCTAGCGAAGCACCTCTCCTGATCGCATCGGGGCCGAAGCGATCGCGAACCTCATCGATCGCGGCGTCGAGGGTCGCGTCGAGCGGTCGGTCCAGCGG
>JBOGZE010000237.1:0-4114 GCA_050697055.1 Solirubrobacterales bacterium | reverse complement strand
GTCTCCTCCCGTCTCTTGACTGCCTGGTTGGCCGCTACGGGCAGCGCCGCAGGGTGTCCTGGCCCGGACCGCCCTTACAGCTGTCTCGACCGCGACCGCCGTTAAGGAGGTCGTTGCCGAAATTCCCGCGCAGTCGATCTCGGCCGCTCTTCCCGCGGAGCACGTCGCCACCGGTGTTGCCGATCAGCCTGTCAGGGCCGCCGCCGCCGATCACGGTGTCGCTCTTCGGGCCGCCGCTGACCAGATCGGCGCCGAGGTCGGCGCAGATCAGGTCCCTGCCGTCGCCGGCGAACACCTGGTCATCGCCCGCGAAGGCGCGAATCACATCCGCACGGTTGGTGCCGGTCAGGATGTCGTTCCCGGCCGTACCGCTGATTGTCGGCGACGCACAGCTGGCCTTCACCTTCTTCGCCTTGCCCTTGTTCAGGATCGAGGTCGTCTCCGTGTCCTGGTTGTTCGCGGCGTTTGGGTCGCCGAGGGTCGTCGTGGACACTGTGGCGACATTGGTCGCGGTGCCCTGCCGCTGTGCCTTGACCGTGATAGTCACACTGGCCGCCGTGTTGGCGAGCAGTGTGCCCAGGTTGCAGGTGACCGTGCCTGCGGTCTGCTGACAGGTGCCGCTCGACGCGGTCGCCGAGACAAAGCCAACCTGTGAGGGCAACGGATCAACGACGGTGACGTTTTCCGCGTCGTTCGCCGGATCCGGGTTCCTCACCTGGATGGTGTAGGTGAAGTTGCTTCCCCTCACCACCGGGTCGGCGCTGTCGTTCTTGGTCAGCGAGAGATCGGTCGGCCCGGGAAGCGCCGAGGCGCCAGGCAACCCGATCACAGCCACGACCAGAGTCGTCAGCCCGCCCAGGATCAACAGGCGAGGCCCCCATCTGCCGGCGCTCACCACAGTTCGAGCAATCATCGCTTCCTTCCTGTTCATTTGACGCTTGCTTCATTTCAGTAAGCGTCGATGGACCTCACACGGTTACTCCGCATTGGGTGTTAGCCGACGCCCCCTGCGGGGTAGGCGCGAGGTGATGGCGGCTGCCAACACAGCCAGAGCAGCGGGTGAGGGGATCCTCGCCGACGAGGCGACCGCGAAGCGCGAGGAGATCATCGCGATGCTCCAGAAGGCCTACTGGATGGAGATCGAGACGGTGATGAGCTACCTCGCCAATTCGGTCAACCCGGACGGCGTCCGCGCCCAGGAGATCAAGGAGTCGCTGGAGGAGGACATCACCGAGGAGCTTGGCCACGCGAAGCAGTTCGCCGAACGGATCAAGGAGCTCTACGGGGTGGTGCCGGGCTCGGAGGAATTCGCGGCCGAGCAGTCCTATCTGCAGCCGCCCGAGCACCAGACCGACGTCGTCCACGTGGTCCGCGGAGTGATCGAGGCCGAGACCGGCGCGATCGAGCACTACACGAAGATCGTCGAGGCGACCGACAAGATCGACCCGGTCACCAACGACATGGTGATCGCGATCCTCCACGACGAGCAGGGCCACCGCCGCCTCTTCGAGGGCTTCCTCCGCGAGTACGAGGCGGAGGGCCTGGCCTAGGGCGCGATCGCGCGCAGGTCCTTGGGCCGGTAGAGCCCGTGCAGGGTGTTGTCGTCGATCGCGGCGATGCCGCCCTTCCTCAGCTTCACCCGCGAGCCGGTGGCGAAGGCGACCGCCCGGGAGAAGTCCGGCTCGTGGCCGACCAGCATCACCTCGCCGCGCGCGGCGGCTACCTCCAGGGGGTCGAAGTCGCCGCCGGCGAGGCGCTCGTCGTCCTCGATCTGCACGCCCAGCTCCTTGCAGGCGAGCCGGGCGGTGTCGCGGGCCCGGACCTTGGGGCTGGTCAGGCAGACGTCGAGCTTCACGCCCAGCTCCTTCAGCGCCCGGCCCGCCTCACGGGACTGGCGCTGGCCCTTCTCGGTGAGCTCGCGCTCGGCATCGGACTTGCCCTCGACGTGCTCGGCGTCACCGTGTCTCAGCAGCCAGATCACTCCTCTGAATCCTTGCCGAACTTGCGCGAAACATGCGCACCGGGCGCGCCTTGGCATCTGACTTGCTCGTCAAGATGGCTGAGTGAGCGCCGGGGCCGTCCACCTGCACGTGCACAGCGAGTACTCGTTGCTCGACGGCGCCTGCAAGATCGACCGGCTGGCGGAGCGGGCGGCCGAGCTGGGGATGCCGGCCCTCGGGCTCACCGACCACGGCGTCATGAACGGGGCGGTCGAGCACTACAAGGCCTGCAGGGCCGCCGGGATCAAGCCGATCATCGGGCTCGAGGCCTACCTGGTCGACGACCGCAGGCTCAGCCCGCAGACGCCGCGCTACGAGCGCAACCACATCACCCTGCTGGCGGCCGACGACCGCGGGTTTCGCAACCTGGTCGAGCTGAGCTCGGCCGGCTTCCTCGAGGGCTTCTCCCGGGGCAAGGCGAACATCGACATGGAGCTGCTCGCGACCCACTCCGAGGGAGTGATCGCGCTCACCGGCTGCCTCCAGTCACGCTTCTGCCGGCGGCTGGTGGAGGACCGGCCCGACGACGCCCGGGCTCACATCGACGACTTGATCCAGGCCTTCGGCCCCGAACAGGTCTACTTCGAGGTCCAGCGCAACGGGGTTACCGAGCAGGAGAAGGCGAACGAGGGGATCGTCCGGGTGGCGAGGGAGATGGGCCGGCCGCTGGTCGCGACTGCCGACGTCCATTACCTGCGCCGCGAGGACTACGACAGCCACGCGGCGCTCCTCTGCGTCCAGACCAAGTCGACGATCAAGCAGCCGAAGCTCCGCTTCGACACCAACGAGTTCTATTTGAAGAGCCCGGAGGAGCTGGCCGACTCGTTCAAGCAGATGCCGGAGGCGGTGTCGAGCACCCTGGAGATCGCCGAGCGCTGCAACGTCGAGATGGAGCTGGGCAACCTGCTGCTGCCGCGCTTCCCGACGCCGGAGGGGACCGAGCCCGGCGAGATGCTCCGGGGGCTCGCCGAGCAGGGCCTCGCCCAGCGCTACAGCGATCCGGTCCCAGGGGAGGCCCGCGAGCGACTCGAGTTCGAGCTCGGGGTGATCTCTGAGATGGGCTTCGAGTCCTACTTCCTGATCGTCTGGGACTTCGTCAAGTACGCGAAGGAGAACGGGATCGCGGTCGGCCCCGGCCGCGGCTCGGCCGCGGGCTCGATCGTCGCCTACGTGCTCGAGATCACGGACATCGACCCGCTCGCCAACGACCTCCTCTTCGAGCGCTTTCTCAATCCGGGCCGCAAGTCGATGCCGGACATCGACATCGATTTCTCGGTGCGCGGCCGCGAGCAGGTGATCCGCTACGTCGCCGACAAGTACGGGCGCGAGTGCGTTGCCCAGATCATCACCTTCGGCAAGATGGCCCCGCGGGCAGCGACCCGGGACGCCGCCCGGGTGCTCGGCTACGACTACGGCAGTGGCGACCGGCTCGCGAAGCAGATCCCCGAGCCGATCCTCGGGCGCAATCCCAGCTTCGACGATTGCCTGAAGCCCGGGGAGGAGCTGAAGCGCACCTACGACTCCGACGCCGACGCCAGGCGGATCATCGACACCGCCAAGGGGCTCGAGGGGATCGTCCGCAACCACTCGATCCATGCCGCCGCGGTGGTGATCGCCGACCGCCCCCTCCAGGAGATCGTCCCCCTTCAGCTCGCCGAGGACCGCGGCGCCGCCACCGGCGGTGGGAACGGGAACGGGAACGGCAAGGTCGAGCGCGCCTACAAGACCGTCACCCAATACTCGATGGGGCCGATCGAGGAGATCGGCCTGCTGAAGATGGACTTCCTCGGCCTCCGAAACCTGGACGTGATCGAGGACGCGGTGGCAATCGTCGAGCGCTCCCGCGGCGAGCGGATCGAGATCAAGGACATCCCGCTCGACGACCCGGCGACCTACGAGATGTTGTCCAGGGGCGACTCGATCGGCGTCTTCCAGTTCGAGTCCGACGGCATGCGGGATGCCCTCCGCACCGTGAAGCCGACCGAGTTCCAGGACCTGGTCGCGCTGGTCTCGCTCTACCGGCCCGGGGCGATGCGCTACATCGGCGACTACGCGCAGGGCAAGCGCGACCCGTCATCGGTCAGCTATCCCGACCCCCGCCTGCGGCCGATCAC
>JBOGZE010000236.1:0-2617 GCA_050697055.1 Solirubrobacterales bacterium | reverse complement strand
CCTCCCGGTCCGAGAGCAGCACGTGGACCGGGCCGCCGGGGGCGTTCGCGACGCAATCCGCGACCCAGCCGTCAGGCGGGGGGACGTTCGGGCCCCCGATCCCGGCGTGATCCGAAGCCCGGAAGGCAGCGGCCAGATAGCGAAGCCAGTCGCGGTCCGGCCGCGCGTCGCAGTCGAGGTAGGCGACGATCTCGCCGCTCGCCGCCTCGAGCCCAGTGTTCCGGGCGCTGCTCAATCCCCGGTTCGGGGTGCTGATTGCGGGAAAGCCGGATTCGCTTGCGGTCACCGCCGTGCCGTCGGTGGAGCCGTCGTCGACGACGATCACCTCGTAGTCGGGGTAGTCGAGCCCGCGCAAGCCCTCGAGACACCAGCGGAGCGTGTCCGCCCCGTCGCGGGCGCAGACGACGACCGACACCTTGGGCCATTCGGCGAGCGCTGCGAAAGGCACCTCGCGGAACGCCCGGCGGACCGCCGCGAGCGCCGCCTTCGGCCGCCGGTGGCGATCGGTGAGCCCGAAGTCCCAATCCTCGACCTCGTAGCCGCCCCGATGCCACTCATCCGTCCATGCGAAGACGAAGGCGCCGGCGCAGCCCGCCGCGAAGGAGAGCCTCACCTGCCCCTCGACGCTTTCCGCCTGGCGCTCCTCTCCGTGGCGGCGGCTGTCGAGCCCGATCTCGGCCATGACCAGGGGGCGGTCGCCGGCAACGTTCTGCAACCTCGCGAGGTAGCTCTCGAGCTGCCGGTCCGACTCCAGGTAGACGTTGAAACAGTGAAAGTCGAGGAAGGGAAGCTGGAGATACTCGGTGGTCGGGAAGTTGACGTAGGTGACGAGGCCATCGGGATCCTCGTCCTTGGCCGCCTCGTAGAGCCGGCGCAGGAAGCGCTCGACACGGCGTCGCCCGTGCCAGCGAACGATCGGGGCCGGGATCTCGTTGCCGACCGCGTAGCCCAGCACCGCGGGATGGCCGGCGCAGGCGCGGATGCCTTCGCGCACCCGCTGCTCGATCGAGCCGGCGAGCGCCCGATCCGCAAGGAAGGCGACGTGCTGCTCCCACGGCAGCCCGACCAAGACACGGAGCCCGTGGCCGGCGGCCGCATCGAGGACGTGACCCGGTGGGACGGAGTAGGTGCGCACCGAGTTGACGCCGCTGAGCGCCATCTGACGGAAGTCGGCCTCCACCCTCGCCGAATCGGGATAGCCGCTGCCATCCTCGCCTGGGCGGAAGGTCCCATACGTGACGCCGCGGAGGTAAAGCTTCTCCTCGCCGGCGAAGAGGAACTTGCCCAATGCCATCGGTCGGGCCGAGGCGTTGTCGCTCCGGAACTGCGAGCCTCCGTTCCCAGCGAGACCCGCCCCGTTCGCGTCCGTGCGGAGTTGCGGCGATCCCCCCGCTCGTCGCAGGTCCGAAATCGACTTCTGGGCTTGCGTGGCCAATCCTGATGTCGCTCGCTCGGCGTGTCTGGGATTCCTCTCCCGCCGACAGACTGTCCCCCGAGAACTGTCTCCCCCTCGTCGCCGGCCTGCAAGCCCGAGGAGCTTAGCCGTTTCTGTGCATCGAGCGCTACATGTTTACCTCGCGCCGCGGCCTCGCCGGAATCTCGTAATTTGCAGGGACTAGTACCCGAGGGCGAACTTGGCGTCCTCGGACATCATCTTCGCGGCCCAATGGGCGATAACGGGCCCATACGGAGTGTCACGTGCGAGGTCGAGAAGTCGATTTGAGCTAGTACTGCCCTGCGGTAGCGCGATACTGCGTGGGCGATGTCGGAGGAGAACGTGGAGATCGTAGGCAGGCTCCTTCGACGCATACAACGCTTTCATGCGGGGGTTGACCAGCGAAGCCGCTGCAAGAACCCACACGAATTGCAGCGAACCGGCGACTCACGAACGAAGGCGCGTAATGAAGCAGATACGCTACCCGCGGGGGGGTATGGGGCCAGGAAAGGTGGATCAATCGAGGGCCACCGCATCGCCGGGAAGGAAATGCTCGCACGCTGTCTTGCCGCGGCCGTGGCGAGCGTTTTCGCGATTCTGCTCGCCCCCGCCGGCGCGTCTGCGACGCATCTGACCGCCACGGGCAGCCCCGGCGGCCCGACCGTGCCCTGGGGATTCAACGAGGACTGGGGATGGTCGAACGACGCCTTCAGCGGGGCCGAGATGGCAAACCTCCACATGCAGAAGGCGGGCGCGATCATGCCGGACTCGCTCTCGGCCAATCGATTCAACGTTCAGTGGCTCTACGTCGAGGAGGTCCGTGGGACCTACGACTGGACGATCAGCGATGCCGTCTACGCGGCGATGCAGCAGCACACGGCGAAGCCGATCATGCTGCTCCACAGGGCGCCCCGGTGGGCGCGCGATCCGGCGGCGACGTGTGCATCGGGGGCCGATGAGCTGTGCATGTATCCGCCGCTTCCCCAGTTCGACGGCGAGTGGAAGGCCTTCGTCCAGGCCGCGGTCGCCCGCTATCCGAACGTGAGGGCGATCGAGGTCTGGAACGAGCCCAACCTCGCGACCTTCTGGTCCCCGGCGGCCGATCCCGACCGCTACGCGGCCCTCCTCACCGCCGCCCACGAGGCAGCCATTGCCGCGGGCAGCAGCGCCCCGGTCCTGACC
>JBOGZE010000235.1:0-11058 GCA_050697055.1 Solirubrobacterales bacterium | reverse complement strand
GTCCTCGACCTCGTAGGACGGCGTGCCGTCGGGCTTGCGGGCGTGGATGTGAATCTGCGAAGCGCCCTCGTCGACCGCCCGCCGCGCCTCCGCCGCGTACTCCTCGGGCGTGTAGGGGATCGCCGGGCACTGCTCGCGATTCGCGATCGCCCCGGAGATCGAGCAGCTGACGATCACCGGGTCCTCGAAGCGGCTCACACCGGCATCACCCCGTGCTTCTTCCAGGGCCGCTCGACTCGTTTGTCCTTCGCCATCCGTAGCCCCCGGATCACTGTCGGCCGGGTCTCGCGCGGGTCGATCACGTCGTCGATCAGGGCGTTCTTGGCAGCGATGTAAGGATCGATGTTCTTCTTCACGTTCTCGAGCATCTCGGCGCGGGTTCGATCGGGGTCGTCGGAGGCCTCGATCGCGGAGCGGCCGATGATGTTGACCGCGCCCTCCGGCCCCATCACCGAGATCTCGGCGGTCGGCCAGGCGACGATCAGGTCGGGCTCATAGGCCTTGCCGTTCATCACGTAGTAGCCGGCGCCGTAGGCCTTGCGGACAACCACGGTCACCTTGGGGACGGTCGCCCGGGAGACCGCGTACAGCATCTTCGCCCCGTGGCGGATGATCCCCGCGTGCTCGACCTTGGAGCCGACCATGAAGCCGGGCACGTCCTGGAGGAAGAGCAGCGGGATGCCGAACGCGTCGCAGAGGTTGATGAAGCGAGCCGCCTTGTCGGCGGAGTCGTTCTCGAGGATGCCGCCGAGGTGCTTGGGCTGGTTGGCGACGATCCCAGTGGGCTGGCCGCCGAAGCGGGCCAGGCAGGTGATCAGCGTCTTCGCGAACTTCGGCTTGATGTCGAGGATCTCGCCGTCGTCGACGATCTCGCGGATCACCTCGTACATGTCGTAGGGGTGCCGCGATGACTCGGGAACGATGTCGAGCAGGCGCTCCGACATCCGGTCCTCGGGATCCTTGGGCTCGACGACCGGCGGCAGCTCCTCGCAGTGGGAGGGGAAGAAGGAGAGGTAGCGCTTGATCACCTCGATGCACTCGGCGTCATCGGCCACCTCGAGGTCGCCGACGCCGGACCTGCGGCAGTGGACCTTGGCGCCGCCGAGGTCCTCCATCGAGATCTCCTCGCCGGTGACCGCCTTGGTCAGGTGGGGGCCGGCCAGCGCCATCGCCCCCTGGCCGTCCACCATCGGCACGAAGTCGGCGAGCCCCGGGATGTAGGCGGTGCCCGCCGCGCAGGGGCCGAGCATCCCCGCCACCAGCGGGATCACACCGGACATCGTCACCTCCTCGCGGAAGAGGTGGCCCGAGCCGGCGAACAGCGAGCCGGTCGCCTCCTGGATTCGGGCGCCCGCGGAGTCGAGCAGCCAGACCATCGGCATCCGCTTCTGCAGGGCCATCTCCCGGAGCCGGGTGACCTTGAGCTCGCCGGTCATCCCCATCGAGCCGGCCATCACCGTGAAGTCGTAGGCGGCGATCGCGCAGGGGCGCCCGTCGACGTAGCCCCAGCCGGTGATCACGCCGTCGGCGGGCGCCTCGCGCCCCTCCATCGCCCGCTGGGAGAAGTGAGGGCCGCCATGGATTCCGAGCTCGACGAAGCTGCCTTGGTCGCAGAGCAGGTCGAGGCGCTCGCGGGCGGTGAGCTTGCCGCGCTCGTGTTGGAGGGCGATCTTCTCCTCGCCGCCGCCGAGCTTGGCATGCTCGCGGCGCCCGTGAAGGTCCTCGACCAGGTTCTTCATCCCGGTCTCGGTGCCGTGCTCGGTGCTCCCCGGGGCCACGGGAGCATCGGCCGGAGCCGCGTCGGTTTCGGGAGCGTTGGGCTCAGACTCGCCGGCGGGCTGCCCATCGCCGACCGCCTCGCGCTCCTCGGTCTTCCGCCGCTTCTCGCTCGCCTCCTGCGCTTCGATCTCGGTCCTCTCAGTCTGCTCGTTCATCAGCGTCCCTTCCATTCGGGGTCCCGCTTCTCGAAGAACGCCTTGACGCCCTCCTGGATGTCCTCGGTGGAAAAGGTAAGCGAGAGCTGGGAGCGCAGGAACTCGAGCGCGTCGTCGAGCGCCATGTCCTGCTGGCGGTACATGGCGTCGTGGCCGAGTCGCATCAGCACCGGGCTCTTCGCGGCGAGCTTGCTCGCCCACTCGTTCACCGCCGCCTCGAACTCGGTCGTCGGGACCACCTTGTTGGCGAGCCCGTAGCTGACCGCCTCCTCGGCGGAGATCTGCTCGCCCAGCAGCATCATCTCGTTCACCTTCTTGCGCGGGACGTTGCGGTAGATGATCGACATGATCATGTAGGGAAAGGCGCCGACGTTGATCTCCGGGGTGCCGAAGCGGGCGCCCTCCTTGGCGATCAGCAGATCGCAGGAGAGGGCGAGGCCCATGCCACCGGCGAGGACGTGGCCGTTGGCGGCGCAGAGCGAGGGCTTGCCGAGCCGCGGCATCAGCCGGAAGAACTCGAGGAAGAGATCGGAGGCGAAGTGCTTCTCGACCAGAGGCACCTCGGCGGCGAAGCCACCGAGGTCGGCGCCGGCGCAGAAGACCTTGTCGCCGGCCCCGGTGAGGACCAGGCAGCGCACCTCGGCGTCGTCGCCGGCCCGCTTCACCCCCTCCACCAGCTGGGAGAGCAGCGCGCCGTTGAGCGCGTTTCGCTGCTCGGGGCGATTCAGGGTCAGGGTGGCGACCCCATCGCTGACCTCGTAAAGGAGCTCCTCGGCCATCCCGGTCGCAGCCTAGTGGTTCTGGGCCCGAATGGGAAGTGCTACGTCCTACTACCCACGGCTTTCCCACCATTTCGCCCGCATGGCAATCGGGAGTTTCGGGTGGTTGCAGTGGGAAGTAAGAAGTCCTACACTCCACTGCGCCACGGGCACTCCCGCGGCCTGTCCCAGCCCCCGCCGAGCAAGGAGCGAGCAGCAGTGGCAACCGCGACCGAGAGCGTGATCAAGCCGGACCATCAGGCGCAGCGTCGGCATTTCATCTTCACCGACGAGCACGAGGAGCTGCGCGAGTCGATGAAGTCGTGGGTGCTCAAGGAGTGCACCCCGAATCGGTTCGAGTGGGAGGAGAACCTCTGGCCCGACTCGATCCTGAAGCGCGCCGCCGACCTCGGCTACATCGGCCTCTGCTACCCGGAGGAGTACGGCGGCCAGGGCGGCGACTACTTCTACTCGCTGGTCCGCGCCGACTGCATGAGCTACTCCGGCTGCGGCGGGCTCAACATGGGGTTCGCTGTCCATACCGACATGGCGACACCGCCGATCCACCTGCTTGGCACCGAGGATCTGAAGCAGCGCTACCTGGTCCCCTCGATCAAGGGGGAGCTGATCAGCTGCCTGGGAATCACCGAGCCGGGCGCCGGCTCCGACGTCGCCTCGATCCGCACCACCGCGATCCGCGAGGGCGACGAGTACGTGATCAACGGCTCCAAGACCTTCATCACCAACGGCCTCCGCGCCAACTACATCGTCCTGGTGGCGAAGACCGACCCGGACGCGAGCCACGACGGGATCACCCTGTTCGTGGTCGACATCCGCGACCCCGACGGCAACGAGGTCCCCGGCTTCAGCGTCTCGCGCAAGCTCGAGAAGATGGGGATGCACGCCTCCGACACCGGCGAGCTCTCCTTCCAGGACGTCCGGGTGCCGGTGGAGAACGTGCTCGGCGAGGTTGGCAAGGGCTTCTACCACATCTCCTGGGAGCTCCAGGGCGAGCGCCTGGTGGCCGCGATCGGCTGCGTCTCCGGCGCCGAGCGGGTGTTCGAGCGCACCCTCGAGTACGCCAAGGAGCGCCAGGCCTTCGGCCGGCCAATCGGCCGCTTCCAGGCGATCCGCCACAAGTTCGCCGAGATGTCGGTGAAGATCGAGGCGGCCAAGCAGATGGTCTACGCGACCGCCTGGCGCTTCGCCAACGGCGAGTACCCGGTCCGGGAGATCACCCAGGCGAAGCTCTACGCCTCCCGGGTGATCGAGGAGGTCGCCGACGATTGCATCCAGATCCACGGCGGCTACGGCTACATGAAGGAGTACGAGGTGGAACGCGCCTACCGCGACGCCCGCCTCAACCGGATCGGAGCCGGCACCGACGAGATCATGCTCGAGGTGCTCGGGCGCTCCTACGGGCTCTAGGGGAGGCCGCAGCGGGCCCGACCGTTGGGAAGCCGGGCCGCTGCGGGGGCCAGGCTAGGCCTGCGCCTGCTCCTTGTAGAGCTAGATGTTCTCCTCCGCCGTATCCGGAATCGCGCGGATCTCGATCGCCCCCTCGCGGACCGGCGACCTCTGGGCCCACTCGACCGCCTCGTCGAGGTCCTTGCACTCGAGGATCCAGTAGCCGGCGATCTGCTCCTTCGACTCCGCGAATGGGCCGTCGGTGACGACGGCCTTGCCGTCCTTCCCGTAGCGGAGCGTTCTCGCCGAGGCGCTCGGACCGAGGCCCTCGGCCTCCACGTAGACACCCGCCTTTTTCAGCTCGTCGTTGAACTTGTCCATCTCCGCGAGCATCTCCTCCAGCTGCTCGGGGGTGGTCTGCTCCACGAAGGATTCGTCGCCGATCAAGGACACCATGAACCTCATCTGATGCCTCCTATCTTCGAGCGGCGCCGTTCGCCGCTTTCACGATAACGACGAGCGAAACGCGTCTATTCGACGTTTCTTCCGAGTTCCTCGATCCGCTGCTCGAGAAAGGCCCGCTGGACCCGGTTGGTGCTGAACTCGAGCCCCCGACGATAGGCCTCTATGGCCTCGTCGGCGCGGCCGAGGCGCCCGAGGAGGTCGGCGCGGCTGACATGAAAGGGCGCGTACCGGTCGAGGCCGTCGATCGCCTCGATCAGCTCCAGACCCTCCTCCGGGCCGCGGTCCATCGCGATCGCGATTGCTCGGTTGAGCTCGATCACGGGCGATGGCTGGATCCGACGCAGCTGCCCATAGAGGAGGCCGATCCGGCGCCAGTCGGTCTCCTCGGCGTGCTGGGCAAGCGCATGCTCGGCGGCGATCCGTGCCTGGATCGCGTACGGCCCGACGACCCCCGTGAGCGCCTGCACCAGCCTCAGCCCCTCCTCGATCTGGGCCCGGTCCCAGAGCGACCGGTCCTGGTCGGAGAGCAGCACCATCTCCCCCGCCTTGTCCACTCGAGCCTCACGCCGGGAGTGCTGGAGCAGCATCAGCGCCAACAGCGCCCTTGCCTCGGCGTCGGGAAGGGTCTCGACGAGCACCCGCGCAAGCCGGATCGCCTCGTCTGCGAGCTCGATTCGGATCAGCGACTCGGAGGCGGAGGCGAAGTAGCCCTCGTTGAAGATCAGATAGAGCGTCGCCAACACGGACGTCAGCCGCTCTGGCAGCTGCTCGGCCGAGGGGACCTCATAGGGAATGCGGGCGTCGCGGATCTTGCCCTTCGCCCGGACCAGCCGCTGAGCCATGGTCGCTTCGGTGGTCAGGAAGGCGCTGGCAATCTCCGCCGTGGTCAGGCCGCCGAGCATCCGCAGGGTGAGGGCGACCCGCGCCTGCGGTCTCAGCGCCGGGTGGCAGCACGTGAAGATCAGCCGCAGCCGGTCGTCGGGCATCTCGTCCTCGGGCTGCTCCGTCCCGGCCTCGATCTCCTCGGCGCTCGGGGCCAGCCGCTCCAGGTCCTCGAGCACCTCCCTCTTCACCTGAAGCGTCCGCTCGCGCCGCAGCCGGTCGATCGCCTTGTTGCGCGCCACCCGCGTGATCCAGGCGCCCGGGTTGTCCGGGGCACCGTCGGTGGGCCAGCGCTCCAGCGCCACCACGAACGCCTCCTGGACGGCCTCCTCGGCCGCGTCGAAGTCGCCGAGGACCCGGATCAGGCTCGCGACCGCCCGTCCCGACTCGTGCCGGAACAGGCGGTCGACGAGCTGTTCGGAAGAGCCGCCTATGACGAGGCGGTTTGAGTCGCGCCGGCCTCGGCCGGGCTCTCGTAGCCGTACTCGCTGTAATCCATCACCGGACGAACCTCGACCGAGCCGTTCTGGAACGGAATCTTCTTCGCGTATTCGAGCGCCTCGTCCAGGTCCTTGCACTCGAGCAGGTAGAAGCCGCCGAGCTGCTCCTTGGATTCGGCGAAGGGTCCGTCTGTGACGGTCGGGGGCTCGCCCTCCTTGATCTTCACCGTCGACGCAGTGGAGCTCTCCTGGAGCCCCTCCCCCGCAATGAAGGCGCCCTTCTCGACCGCCTCCTGGCTGTAGGCGGCCCAGCGGTCCATCACGGCCTTCATCTCGTCGGGGCTGGCGTCCTCCATGCCGCCCTCCTCACCAATCAATGCGAGCAGGTACTTCATCGTTCCTCCTTGATCTGCGCAGCGCTTATCGCCACTTCACCCTAACGACGAATAGCCAACTCCCAAATCGACAGCGGCCGGTAAGAATCCCGTAATCGCCCATCTCGCCCACATCCGCTCCTATTACGAGGCGCTCAACACCGGCGACGCCGACCTGGTCGCCTCGCACTTCACCGAGGACGCCATCCACTACTACACCCGCCTGGGGCCTCACCGCGGCCGCGAGATCGCAGATAACGCCAGCTGGGGCGTGGAGACAGTCGACGGCCAGTGGCGGCTGGAGCACGGAATCGAGTCCGCCGACGAGGCGGTGATCGAGTGGACGATGACGTGGCGCGACCCAAAATCGGGCGAGAAGCGGCTCAACCGCGGCACAGAATGGTTTCGGCTCGAGGACGGAAAGATCGCCGAGGTCCGCGCCTATCACCACGGGGACAGGAAGAACCCGCAGGGTGATCTGCTCGGCTTCGACCATGCCGGCCGCGGACATACGACAATCGACGACTGGAAGCCGCCGAAGAAGAAGGCCCACACGTGACGGTGATCAAGGACACCGGAGAACGGCGGCCCCTTCCCCCGTTCACAGATGAGCATGAGGAGCTGCGCGAGTCGGTGCGGCGGTTCGTCACCAAGGAGATGGCGCCCCACATCGAGGAGTGGGAGGAGGCGCGGGAGTTCCCGCGCGAGCTGTTCAACCGTTGTGGCGAGCTCGGCTTCCTCGGGCTCAAGTACCCGACCGAGTACGGCGGCCAGGGCGGCGACCACGTCCACGACGCGGTCTGGGTCGAGGAGCTCTCACGCTCCGGCGCGAGCGGGGGCGTCGCCGCCGGGATCGGCGCCCACGCCGAGATCGCCACCCCGCCGATCTGGAAGTTCGGGACCGAGGAGCAGAAGCAGCGCTGGCTGGTGCCCGCGATCAAGGGAGAGCTGATCGGCGCCCTCGGGATCACCGAGCCGGGGGCCGGCTCCGACGTCGCCTCGCTCAGCACCACCGCGAGGCGGGTGGACGGCGGCTACGTCGTCAACGGCGCCAAGACCTTCATCACCAACGGGGTCCGCGCCGACTTCCTCGTCTGCGCGGTGAAGACCACCGAGGAGGGCGGCCACCACGGCATCTCGTTCCTGGTCCTGGAGCGCGAGATGGCCGGCTACGAGGTGACGGGCAAGCTGGAGAAGATGGGCTGGCACTCATCCGACACCGGCGAGCTGGCCTTCACCGACGTCGAGGTTCCCGCCGAGAACCTCCTCGGCGAGGAGAACGAGGGCTTCAAGCTGATCATGGCCAACTTCCAGTGGGAGCGGCTGACGATGGCGCTGGGCGCGGTCGGCGGGATGCAGCGGGTCTTCGAGGCGACCCTCGCCTACGCAAAGGAGCGCCAGGCCTTCGGGCGCTCGATCGGCCACTTCCAGGCGATCCGGCACAAGTTCGCGGAGATGTCGGTGAAGATCGAGGTCTCCCGGGCGCTCACCTATGCCTGCCTGCGCAAGTTCGCCGCCGGCGGGGACGCCACCCGCGAGGTCACCCAGGCGAAGCTCTTCACCCAGCGGGCGCTGTGCGAGGTGGCCGACGAGGCGATCCAGATCCACGGCGGCTACGGCTACATGAAGGAGTACGGGGTCGAGCGCGCTTACCGCGACGCCCGCCTCGGCCCGATCGGCGGCGGCACCGACGAGGTGATGAAGGAGATCCTCGGCAAGCAGCTGGGGCTGTAGCTGTTTGCAGGGGTTTCCTGGGTCTGCAACTCCGCTTCTTGGTCGGGCGGACACAAAACGGACACATCCCGAGCGCGCCTGATCCGATCCTCGGCGGAGATCCGCTCGGCTGGATCGAACTCGTCAAAGACGTGCCCGTAGACGTCGAGCGTCATCGTCGGCGAGTGGCCGGCCTGGCGGGCGATGTCGACGACGCTGCGGCCCTCGTGGATCAGCAGCGAGACGAAGCTATGGCGAAGGTCGTACGGGCGGACGCCCTTGAGGCCGGCACCCTTGCAGGCGGGCTTCCACGCGTCGCGGTGCCACGTCTGCCAGGCCTGGTCGTTCCAGACGCCGCCCTGCAGGTTCGGGAAGACGAGCTCCCCGCCGTTCGGGCGCCCGCAGCGCAGACGCCACTCGGCGAGGTCCTGGGCCAGCGGGCCCAGCAGCCGGACTGTTCGCGAGTGCCGCGTCTTGGTCGCCTTGATCCCACCCTGACCGTCGGCCGCCTTGTCGATCAGCAGCGTCCGGTCGCGGACATCGCCCCAGCAAAGCACCAGCGCTTCCTGCGGGCGTAGCCCCGCATAGGCCAGGACGCTGATCAGCGTGGCGTCGCGCCCGCCGTGCCGCCGCCGGCGAGAGGCGGCGCGGCGCAGCTGCTCAACGGTCTCCGGGGCGATCGGCCGCACGTCGCGGTAGCGACGCACCGTCGGCTTGCGCACCACCTTGACCGGGTTCGAGGGAATGCGGCGCCACTCGACCGCCCGCTGAAGAGCGCCCTGGAGCAACGTCAGCGCCCGGGCGATCGTCGGCTTGCCGACGCCCGCGGCCTCGAGCTCCGCGCGGTAGCGCTCGACCACCTCCGGGGTAATCGCGCCTAGCCGCATCGAACCGAGCCTCGGCAGCACGTGCCGGTCCCAGAGGCCAGCGTAGCCGCGCTGGGTCCGCTCCGCGAGGTTCGGCGCCACATAGAGCCGGAACCATTCCTGGCCGAAGTCGGCGAGCGTCTCTTTGCCGCCCGTCAGCAGGTCCAGGTCGCCCGTCCGCTTCCGCCGCACGATCTCTGCCTCGAACGCCTCGGCGTCCCGCTTCCGGCCCATGACTTTCGATCGCTCTTGGCCGAGCTCGTCTCGCCACCGCACGCGCCAGACGGCCCCTCCCTTCCGCTCAACCCGCTCGAGGCTCACCGATCGCCTCCCGGTGTCCGCTGCTGCTGATCCAGCATCGCGCGCAAGCTACCGCGCACCGGCGCCCTCACAGCGCCGGTAGGGGGCACTGTGTCAATAGGCGGCGGGTTCTCCATCCGCTCGGCGATCCATCGCGCGAGGTCTGCGGGCCGCACCCGGAGCCGGTTGCACAGCCGCGCAGCCGGCAGCTCGCCGCGCCCGATCGCCCGGTAGACGGCCCTTCGGGAGAGCCCGCAGGCCTCCGCGATCTCGCCGGGCGAGAGCAGCCGCTCGGGCAGATCGTCGGCGCCAGCGTTCGCAACATTCCTCGGCAGATCGCTCATCGCATTCCTCGTCACCGAAAGACGCACGAACCCATCCATCTCCCCCACTGGATCTGCCGACCTCGGCCCACAAATAGTTTGTGATGGTCTGTCACCGGGGTTGGTGTTGGTATTGAGCTTCCTTCTTGGCTGTGGGCGATTGCTCGTCTTTGTGTGGATTGGGGACCTCTTGTTTGGTTGATGGCTTTGGTCTGTGGTGGCCTGGACCCCTCCAACGTTGTCACTCAGGCCGCGTGATTTCGTAGCGATCCGATCTCGTCCTGGGCATCCTCCCAGGTCTTCCTCACCTCCTTCGGGGTGCGGTAGCCGAGGAACTGGTGGGGTCGGTGGTGATAGCGATTGACGTAGCGCTCGACGCCGGCGCGGGCTTCGTCCAGGGTCTCGTATTCGTGGCGCCAGACCTCGCGTCGCTTCAGCATCCCGAACCAGCTCTCGATGAAGGCCTGGGACTCGGGGTCGCGGTAGCCGCCGCGGCGGTGGGTGATCCCGAGCTCGGCCAGCCGGGCCCGGAAGCCCCGGGAGGTGTAGGCGGTGCCGTTATCAGTGCCGATCACCAGGCCCTCATCCTCGACTCCGTGGGCGGCGAGGCCGGCCTCGACCACCGCCAGGGCCTCCTCCTTTCGGCAGCGGATGTCGAGCGCCCAGGCCGGGATCTCCCGGGTGCAGCAGTCGACGATCGCGTTCAGATAGCACCAGCCGTGCTCGGCGGTCCAGATCGAGGTCATGTCCATGTGCCAGAGCTGGTCAGGGCGCTCCACCCGGAAGAAGCCCGGGCGCTTGCGGCGGTGAAGCGGTCGGTGGCGCTGCAAGAGGCGCTCCTGGCGCATCACCCGCTGGGCGCGCTTGCGCGAGACCGGCTGCCCGATCTCCCTGCTCGTCAGGGCGGCGACCATCCTCGTGCCGTCGGTCGGGTTGGCCTTGGCGACCTCGACGATCGCGCAGTCGACCGACCCCGAGACGGGTCTCGGCCCGGGGTCGGTCCTTCGCTTCGGCGTCCGGTAGATCGCCTGCCGGCTGACCTGCATGACGCGCGCCACCGATGCAGGTCGCCTGCCCTTGGCGACCAGCTGGCGGGACCGGGTGACGCGCTGCCTCACTCCCAGCCCCGCAATGCTTCCCCCGCTATCTCGAGCTCGTAGGTCTTCTTGCCGAGCGCCCGCTCCAGCTCGCGGACGCGCTTTTGAAGCTCCTTTTCTGTCTGGCGCTCGTCCTTGCCTGCGAGGGTCGCCCTGCCGCCCTCGAGCAGCTTGTCGCGCCAGGAGTAGTAGAGGGCCTCTGAGATGTCGGCCTCGCGGCAGACGTCCTTGACCGAGCGGTCGCCGCGGAGGCCGGCGAGGACGATCTCCAGCTTTCGCTGGGCGCTCAGCTTGCGGTACTTGCGTTGCTCTGCCAACTCGATCTCCTTTGGGTCGAGCGGCCATCCTGGGCTGAGCGCCGGACGCCCTTCGTCGGGGCTTCGCCCCTCCTCGGCATCCGAGCGATCTAAGTCAGGTGAGTGTCAACGCGGGGGTGGGGTCCAGACCACCGTGGTGTCGCCGCCCTCTCCGCAACCGACGAAGATCAAGAGGGCGACGG